>NZ_LZKV01000070.1:0-22780 GCF_001672995.1 Mycobacterium sp. 1482292.6
CTGCGCCGCAACGGCCTGAAGCCCGACGCGATGGCCATCACCGCGGTCGGCGCGGGCGCGGGGCGCACGGTGGGCGGCTCGGCGGGTCTGGCGAAGCCGCGGACCTCACCGGCCGGGCATGGCGGGAAGACGGGGGCACCGGCCGCGCGACCGCCGCGCATCGCCAAACCTGCCCCGCGAAACGCCGACCCGGACAGCACCTCGCTGCTCCATCCGCTCACCGATCGCCGAACGCCGCCCGCGCCGCCGCGTCCCACCGGCCCCCAGCCCACCGGGCCACGCGCCCCGGACCGGCGAGGCCCAATTCCGGCCAGGCCCAACACCTCCGAACCCACCGAAGCGATCGCCGAACCGACCAGCATGACCGACGCGATCGCGCCGCCGAGCGACGCCGACCCACCCGCCGTCGCGCGTCGCGGGCCGGCCGCCGGGGCGGTGAAGTGGCTGGGCTCGTCGGGCAAGAAGGGCAATCGCCTGACGGCGCCGCTGATCGTGGTGGGGATCGTGGTGGCGGTGCTGGTGCTCGGCAGCGGCGTCTACGTGCTGCTCACCCAGGGCAACAAACACCACCAGCCCGCGGCCAGTCAACCGAGCGGCCAAACCGTGAAGTGGCAGCCGATCACCAACGCGCGCATCGCGCGCCAGGCGGCGGCGACCACGCAGGCCGATGGCACGATCTGGATCTTCGGCGGATTGGGCAGTAACCACGCGCTCGTCGCCAACCACGAGGGCTATGACCCGGTGATCGACAGCTGGAAGAGCGGCGACGATCTTCCGGTTCCGGTTCAGCACGCGATGGCGGTGACGTGGCGGGGCAACCCGATCGTGCTCGGCGGCTGGCGGGCCGCGGGAGCGCAAAAGGTTGCCAGCGACCAGGTTTGGCGGGTGGTCAACAGCCACTGGGTCGAGCTGCCCCACCTGTTGCAACCGCGGGCGGCGGCCGCGGCCGCGGTCGTGGGCGACCGCATCGTCGTCACCGGCGGCGTCGACGCGAACGGCGCCCCGCTGAACACCACCGAGGTCTTCGACGGCAACTCCTGGACCCTCGGCACGCCGATCCCGACCCCGCGGCAGATGCTGGCCGCGGCGTCGGACGGCAAGCTGGTGTACGCGGTGGGCGGCAGCAACGGGACCACCGACCTGCCGACCGTCGAGGCGTATGACCCTGCCGCGAAAAGCTGGACGCGGTTGCCCGACCTCCCCCAGCCACGCGGTGATCTCGGCGTGGCGATCGCCGATCGGCGGTTGGTGGCCGTCGGGGGGCAGTCGGCCGGGCAGGTCCTCAAGAGCGTGTCGGTGTTCGATCTGACGACGAACGCGTGGGCCGGCTTGCCGGATCTGGCGATTGCCCGCCACGGCATGGCGGTCGACGCGGTGGGGCAAGCCGTGTTCGCGATCGGCGGGTCGAGCGAGGTCGGCGACGGCCAGGCCACCTCGTCGGCCGAGGCGCTGCAGCTGCCGGCGCGCCGAATCCAGCCCGCCGCGCAATGGCGTTCCCTGCCCGATGCGCCGACGCCTCGGCTGATGACGGCGTGGACCGTGCTCGACGACAAGATCTGGATCGTCGGCGGCCTGCGCGACGGCGTGGCGTTGTCGACGGTCGAAAGCTACGACCCGCGCGCCGGCACCTGGCAGCCGCAACCGCCACTGCCAATCCCGCTGCACCACGCCGCCGCGGCGACCTATCACGGCGAGGTGGTGGTGCTCGGCGGCGCCAGCAGCGACCTCACCCAGGCGTCCACCAAGGTGTTCGCGTTGCGCGCCGGCAAGTGGGTCGAACTGCCGAACCTCACCCACGCCCGCGCGGCGCTGGCCGCCGCGGTGGTCGGCGACAAACTCGTGGCCGTCGGCGGCCAGAACGCCAAGCAACTCGTCGGTCAGACCGAGGTCTTCGACGGCAGCTCGTGGCACGACGCGGCAGACATGCCAACTCCGCGTGAACATCTCGCGGCGGTGTCGGACGGCACCTACGTCTACGCGGTCGGCGGCAGATTCCTGTCGGCCGACAAGAACTCCGCGGCGTTCGAACGGTTCGACCCCCAGTCCGGCAGCTGGACCAAATTGGTCGACATGCCGACCCCCCGCGGCAGCTACGGCGCCGCGTTCATCGACGGCCGGATCCTGGCGGTCGGCGGTGAGGAGCCGACGCGGGTGTTGGGGGTGGCCGAGATGTACGACATCGCCAACGGAACCTGGAGCGCGCTGCCCCCGATGCCCACCCCGCGTCACGCCGAGGCGGTCGCGACGGTGGGTAACACCGTCTACTGCATCGGTGGCGCGAACCGGCCCACCCACGAAGGCCCGGTCGCTACGGTCGAGGCCCTGGACTTCATCTAGCGGTGACGGCGGATCAGTGGCGCTTGAGCCGACTGCGCCACCCCACGAATCCCGCGTACACGATGGTCAACAGCGCCAGCATGCCCACGTCGAACAGCCAGGTCGAGGCCGTGTGCTTGAAGTGGCGGTCTTTCGGGGCAAGCGGGCCGGGCTCGATGGCCCACAGGTCGACCGTCGAGGCCTGCGCCGCATAGCCCCACCGCGAGGGCACCGCCCACGACATCTGGTCCAGGCCGAGCCGGTTGGTGACCGGGACCATGCCCCCGCAGAGCACCAACTGCAGCATCAGGGACACCACCAGCAGCGGCATGATCTGCTCGTTGGACCGGGCCAGGGAGGACAGGACCAGGCCGACCATCGCGGCGGCGACGCACATCGCGGCGGTTGCGACGTATAGCTCGAGGGTGGCACTGCCCAGCAGCAGGGCCGGGCGCGTCGGCGCCCCCTTCCCCAGGATCGTGATGGTCGTGGCGATCGCCGACTGAATGACGGCGAACACGAAGAACACCGCCATCTTCGCGAGCAGATACGCCTTGGTGGACAGGCCGACCGCCTGTTCCCGGCGAAAGATCGGGCGCTCGCCGATGAGGTCGCGGATGGTCAGCGCGGTCCCCATGAACACGGCGGCCATGGTGAGCAACATCAACACCGAGCCCGGCTCGTCGGAGCCGTCGCCGCTGGGATCGGCGACACGGAATCCGGTCGAGCCAGGAACGGTGAGCGACAGCGCGCCCATCACGAACGGCAACAGCGCCAAGAAGATGAAGTAGGCGCGGTCGGCGACGATCAGCCGAACCTGGCGGCGCGCGATCGTGGCGAACTGACGACGGGTGCTCGAGCGTGCCGGCGCGCCCAGGTCGGCCGGCTTCTCCGCCTCGGGTCCCGCCGGCGGCGGTTTGAGCTGGGCCAGGAACCGACGGTTGGCCTCGTCGGGGTCCGCCCCCACCATGCCGAAGATCTTGGCCCAGTTGGTGGTTCCCATGGTCGCTTCGATTTCGTCAGGCGGCCCGCAGTACGCCGTCTTGCCGCCGGGCGCCATCAACAACACCTGGTCGCACAGGTCGAGATAGCTCAGCGAGTGCGTCACCACCAGCACCACCCGACCGGCGTCGGCCAACTGCCGCAACATGGTCATGACCTGTAAATCGAGCGCCGGATCCAGGCCGGAGGTCGGCTCGTCGAGGATCAGCAGCGACGGCCCGGTGAGCAGCTCGAGTGCCACCGAGGCACGCTTGCGCTGCCCGCCGGACAGCTTGTCCACCCGCGTGTCGGCGTGCTTGGTCAGCCCGAGTTCCTCGATCACCTGCGCGACCACCTGCGCGCGGTCCTCTTTGCTGGTGTCGGGCGGCAGGCGCAGCTCGGCGGCATAGTTCAGCGCCTGGGTCACGGTCAGCTGGCGGTGCACGACGTCGTCCTGGGGCACCATCCCGATCCGGCTGCGCAACGACGCGAAGCTGGCGTGAATGTCGTGCCCTTCGAAGGTGATTGAGCCCGAGCTGGGACAGGTGGCGCCGGCGATCAGCCGCGACAGCGTGCTTTTACCGGCCCCGGACCCGCCGATGAGGGCGGTCAGCGTGCCGGGCCTGGCGGTCAGCGAGACTTTGTGGATCAGGCGTTTGCTGTCGATTTCGAAGTCGACCTCGCGCACCTCCAGCCCGCCGGTGCGGGTGGCCGCCTGGGCGCGACGGAGCAGGATCTCGCCGTTGAACACCAGGTCGACGTTGCCGATGGTGACGACGTCGCCCTCGGTCAGCGGCGCCGACAGGATTCGGGTGCCGTTGACGAACGTGCCGTTGATGCTGTGGGCGTCGTGGATCTCCATCCCGGTCGGGCCCGGCACCAGATAGGCATGCTGGCGCGACGCCAGGACGTCCGAGATGACGATGTCGCTGTCCTCGGCGCGGCCGATCACGGCGGCGCCGGTGGGTGGCGCCGCGAGCCTCGACCGGGACCGCTGCACCGCGCGCCGCAGGTTGGTGCTGTCGAACTCCGCGGCCTCGAGGGCTTGCGCGCCGATCTCGGTCAGCGGTTGGCCCTTGGCCGGCACCCCGGCGGGCCGTTCGGGCGGCGGTTGGGGACCGCGGGGAGGCGGCGGTTGGTTCGGATAGCCGACGGCCCGGCGCGGGCCGCTGGCCTGCGGCGATGCCGGAGGCGGCGGCCCGTGGCGCAGCGGGGCCGGCTGCTGGCGCGCGATGCGGGGAGCCGAGCCGCCGACGGGCTGCGCCGGCTCCGGGCGAGGGGGCCGCATGGCACCGGGCCGGGCCAGGGCCTGCATCCCCTCGACCGTCGGCGGCAGCTGACCCACGGTCCGGTCGGGGCGTTCGATCACGAAGCTCAACCGCGGCCCGTCGGGGCTTCCGACGTTGATGCTCTGGCCGTCGCGGATGTCGACGACGGACACCCGGCTCCCGTTGACGAACATCCCGGTCGGCGATCCGTTGTCGATCGCGAGCCATTTGCCCCGGTCGAACCGCAACAGCAGGTGCGCGCGGGCGATCCGCGGATGGGCGACCCGCATGTCGGCACGGAGGTCACTTCCGACGATGAGATCGTGGCCCGCAGCGAAACTGCGCCGTGACCAGTCAGATTGAACAGTCAGCACGGGCGGTGCGGGCCTACTCATCCCATCAGTATTCGACCCGTCGCCACCAAGCGCCAGCGGTTTGGTCATATTGGTCGCCGGCCGCGCTTCGCATTTGCTGGACGGGTCCCTCGCCGTCGCGACGGGCGCCCGGGTGGCCGGGCCGCGCCGTCACAACACGGTCACGATTCGCGGCCGACGGCTCGTCGGGCTGGCTTTTGCGGCCGGCTGTCCGAGCGCCTGGTCACCGCGCCGCGACGCTAAACCTCCCGTGCCCAAACCGTGACCGTCGCGTGCCCAAAAATCAACGCGCCCTTACGCTTCCGCAGGTCAACGCCCATTTATCATCCCTATTACAACTCTGTCAGTTAAAAGGAATTGGAGCCATGCGGACGGGTGTTCGGTGTGTTCTTGCGGTGATCGGAACCGCGGCGAGTGTTGTCGTGACGCCGGCCGGGGTGAGCCTGGCGGCGGCCAACGAGTCGCATGGGTTTGCGATCGCGTCGATTTCCCCGGGCCGCGACGAGGTGGTCGGCGTGGCGCACCCCATCCAGGTGCGCTTCAAAGCGCCCATCACCAACCCGGCCGACCGGCAGGCGGCCGAGCGCGCCGTCGACGTCAAGTCGACGCCCGCGATGACCGGCAAGTTCGAATGGCTCGACAACAAGGTTGTGCAGTGGGTGCCGGATCGATACTGGCCGGCGCACAGCACGATTCCGTTGACGGTGGGCGGCGCGGCCGCCGAGATCAAAACGGGCCCCGCCGTGATCGGCGTCGCCAGCATCTCCGAACACACCTTCACCGTCAGCATCGACGGCGCCGAGGCGGGACCGCCGACGTCGCTGCCCGCGCCGCACCACCGGCCGCACTTCGGCGAGCAGGGCGTGATGCCCGCCTCGATGGGCAGGCCGGAATACCCGACGCCGGTCGGCTCCTACACCGTGCTGGCCAAAGAGGAAGCGGTGACGATGGATTCGAGCAGCGTCGGCATCCCCGTCGACGACCCCAACGGCTACCTGCTGACGGTCAACTACGCCGTCCGCATCACCAGCCGCGGGCTGTTCGTGCACTCGGCCCCGTGGGCCGTCCCCGCCCTGGGTCTCGAGAATGTCAGCCACGGCTGCATCAGCCTGAGCCCCGATGACGCCGAGTGGTACTACGACCACGTCCACGTCGGCGACCCGGTGATCGTCCAGGACTAATCAGGCACCGTTTACGAAGCTCCGCACCCGGGCGTCAGCCGGGTGCGGAGCTTTTAATTATGCTGCGGCCGAACTCTTTTCACTGCAAATAAGGAACGGGCCCGCTGGCGAACACCAGCGGGCCCGGCCCGTTTTCGAAGCTGAGTCGGCCTCAGCTCGCGCCCGAAGGACCGGGGCGAATCGGCTGCCCGGCCGTCGGCCCGCCACTGGGCGCCGGGCCGGCGGGCGCATCCTTCACCCCGGACATGTCGATGATCGGAGCTGCCGCCTCCAGCGGAGCGCCGGCGGCCGCCGGACCGCCCAGGGCGATCAGCGGCGCGCCGGCCGGCACGACGGGCACCGGCGGCACCACCGGCACCGGCGGAGCGAGGGGCAGGGGTGGCACGATCGGCACCGGCGCACCGATCGGCAGCGGCCCCGGCACCGCCATGGGCACACCGGACATGTCGGTCATGGGCGCCGCGCACACGCCACCCGCCGGTGCGCCCGCGGCCACCGTTCCGGCGCCCGCGGCAGGGCCACCTGCGGCCGGCGCCACCTCGCCTGACTGCCCCTCAATGCACGCGTGGCCGCCCGTAATCAGCGGGGCGGCCGCCGCGTCGGGGCTCAACGCGATAGCAGCTCCGCACAACCCAGCGCCGGCAACTACTTTGATGTTGAACCGATCGACGATCGCCATCAGCGTCAACTCTCCTTTATTCACGCTCAGCTATTTCCGCAATCACTTGGTGCAGCAGGCCCGCCTAGCCGTACCGAGGCCGCTTTTCACGACCGCGCCAATTGTCAGCAGCCGGCGCGCGACACGCGCCACGCCGCACCGCGCCGTTTCCAAATGGTGACGTCACAACGGCGTCACGAATCGGAACAGCCCCGGCATACACCGATCGACCTGCGCGAATACGCCTGCGCGGCAGCCGTAGTCAGCGATTCGTGCCCTCGGTCGCGCACCTGAGCGGCGTGTCCTTTGCAGCGAAACCGCGTGCCCGTCCGCTGCCGCGTGCTAAGCGCCCCGACGCGACCGGACCCGAGCCGGCCGGATGCGTGGCCGGACCGACTTCGAATCTCACGGACTTTATTTCTGCGCAGGTCGTTCACAGAAAACTGTTGGTGAACAGTTATCGATTCGAAGGTTACGGAGAAGTTAACATCGAGATTAGAACTGTTGACGGAAAGAGGAGAAGGGGCTATGTCACCACGTCGTCTCGCCACCGGGTTCATCGGTTCCGCCCTGTTCGGCGGCCCGCTTCTCGCCGGTCTCGTCTGGGCCGGCCCAGCGCAGGCCGACGCGGCCGGTTTCCTCAATGACATGCACCGCGACGGGGTCCACGCCGTCACGGGCGGCGACGCCGCCCTGCTGCAGGCCGGCCTTAACGTGTGCCAGCAAATATCGTGGGGCGCTCCTCCGGCGCAACTCGAAGGCCTGGCGCTGCAGCGCTCCGACGACCAGCAGGGCTCCGGCGGGCTCAGCGCTCAACAGGCCAACGACGTGGTCGTCTACGCCATGCGCGATCTGTGCCCCAGCTAGACACCACCTCGACCCACCACACTTCGGCGGCCTAGCGGCCGGCCGTTCTTCGCCGACTATTCACTCTCCCGAATTCTTTGCGCAGCGGGTCGTCGCACTTTTGTGTAAAAGTGCATCATCCGCATCGGGCACAGACATAAAGGAGAAGGTTGGATGGCGGCACGCAGGCGATATGGCCGGTTGATGAGCGCGGCGCTGGCCAGTGGCCCACTTTTGCTGGCCGGGGTCCTATGTGCCGGCCCGGCGCGGGCCGACGGGGCCGCCTTCATCAACGACCTGCACAACGCCGGCATCCACGCCGTCAACGGCGGCGACCCGGAGCTCTTACAGATGGGCGCCGACCTATGCCAGCAGCTTTCCTGGGGCGCCTCTCCGCAACAGCTGGAGGGCTTGGCGCTGCAACGCTCGGACGCCGACCAGGGCACCGGCGGGATCAACGGCCGCCAGGCCGCCGACGTCGTCATCTTCGCCCTGCGCGACCTGTGCCCCAACGCCTGACGGCGAACTAGCGGCGGGCAGCCCGGTCCGCGCTAGGGTGACACTCGAGTGAAGCTGAGCGCACGGAACCTGGCCGGCCTGAAGATCCCGGTCCCGACCTATGACCGCAGCCAGATCGGCGTCGGCATAGCGCATTTCGGCGTCGGCGGGTTCCACCGGTCGCATCAGGCCATGTACATCGACCGCTTGCTCGGTGACGGCCTCGCCCGCGACTTCGGCATCTGCGGGGTCGGCGTGCTGCCGGGCGACGAGCGCATGCGCGACGCGCTGCGCGGCCAGGACCACCTCTACACGCTGATCCTCGAGCACCCCGACGGCACGCGGGAACCGCGGGTCATCGGCTCGATCGTCGATTATCGTTATGCGCCCGACGATCCGGAGTCGGTGATCGAGCTGCTGGCCGCGCCCGCCACCCGGATCATCTCGCTCACCATCACCGAGGGCGGTTATCAGCCACCCCTGAGCGCGGTGTTCGGCTTGGTGGCCGAGGCGTGCAACCGGCGCCGCGAGCGCGGCCTGCCCTCCCCCACGATCGTCTCCTGCGACAACATCGCCGGCAACGGAGACGTGGCCCGACGCGTGTTCACCTCCTACGCCGAGCGGGTCGATCCCGAACTCGCGCAATGGATGCGCGAGAAGACCACCTTTCCCAACTCGATGGTCGACCGGATCACCCCGGTGACCACGCCCGACGTGCTCGAGCGACTGGAGTCCGAATTCGGGGTGACCGACGCCTGGCCCGTGATCGCCGAACCGTTCGCCATGTGGGTCGTCGAGGATCACTTCGCCGACGGCCGACCACCGCTGGATCAAGCCGGGGTGCAACTCGTCGACGACGTGGCGCCGTACGAGGCGATGAAGTTGCGGCTGCTCAACGCCGGGCATCAAGGCCTGTGTTATTTCGCCTACCTCGCCGGATACCGGCTGGTGCACGACGCCGCCCAGGATCCGGTGATCGCGGAATTCGTTGCCCGCTATATGAATTCGGAGGCCATGCCGACGCTGCAGCGCATTCCGGGGCTCGACGAGTTCCGGGCCGGGCTGCTGCCGCGCTTCGCCAACCCGCACATCCGCGACACCGTCGCCAGGCTGTGCGCCGAATCCTCGGACCGCATCCCGAAGTGGTTGTTGCCGGTGGTGCGCGACAACCTGCGCACCGGTGGGGCGGTGCGGCTGTCCGCGGCGATCGTCGCGAGCTGGGCGCGCTACGCCGAGGGCGTCGACGAACAGGGCGAGCCGATCGGGGTGGTGGACCGCCTGGCCGACGCCCTCGTCCCGCTCGCCCGCTCGCAACGCGACGACCCCGTCGCATTCCTGGCCAACCGTTCGGTCTTCGGCGACCTCGTCGACCAGGAGCGCTTTCGCGAGGCCTACGTGTGGGCGTTGGATTCGCTGTACCGGCACGGCGCACGCGCCACCCTGCGGGCGTTGATCGGGGCCGACGCACCGTGACCCTGGTCGCGGGCGTCGACTCCTCGACCCAGTCCTGCAAGGTGCTGGTGTGCGACGCCGCCACCGGCCGGGTGGTCCGCGAGGGTCACGCCGGCCATCCGCACGGCACCGAAATCGCCCCTGCCGCATGGGAATCCGCCGCCCGAGCGGCCATCGCGGCCGCGGGTGGCCTGGACGGCGTCGACGCGGTCGCCGTCGGCGCGCAGCAGCACGGCATGGTGTGCCTGGACGCAACCGGACGGGTGGTGCGCCCCGCGCTGCTGTGGAACGACGTGCGCTCGGCCGACGCCGCGCGCGCACTCGTCGACGAGTTGGGTGGCGCGCGGGCGTGGGCCCGGGCCGTCGGCGTCGTGCCGCTGGCCGCGATCACGGTGGCCAAGCTGCGCTGGCTGGCCGACCACGAGCCAAACCACGCCGACCGCACCGCGGCGGTCTGCCTGCCGCACGACTGGTTGACGTGGCGCCTGCGCGGCGACGCCGACGTCGCGGCGCTGAGCACCGATCGCAGCGACGCCAGCGGCACCGGCTACTACGACGCCGCCACCGGCACTTACCGGTCCGATCTGCTGAAACTGGCCCTGCGTGGCCGGCACCCAGGGCTGCCGAGCGTGCTCGGACCGGCAGGCCGAACCGTCAGCGGCACAACGACATTCGGCGCCGGCCTGGGCGACAACGCCGCCGCCGCGCTGGGCCTGGGTGCCGAAGAGGGCGACGTGATGGTCTCGATCGGGACATCGGGAGTGGTGGCCGCCGTTACCGCGGATCCCGTCCGCGATGACACGGGATTCGTCGCCGGATTCGCCGACGGCACCGGACGTTACCTCCCGCTGGTGTGCACCCTCAACGGCGCGCGGGTGCTGGACGCGGCCGCCGCCATGTTGGGGGTCGACCACGACGAGCTGTCCCGCCTCGCGCTGTCGGCGCCGCCGGGCAGCGCGGGGCTGGTACTGGTCCCCTACCTGGAGGGCGAACGAACCCCCAACCGGCCCAACGCGACCGGGGCGCTGCACGGGCTGCGGGGGTCCAATGCGACGCCGACCAACCTGGCCCGGGCCGCGGTGGAAGGGCTGCTGTGCTCACTGGCCGACGGCCTCGCGCGGCTGACCGCACAGGGCGTCGCCGTGCGCCGCATCCTGCTGGTCGGCGGCGGCGCGCAATCGCGGGCGCTGCGCCAGGCCGCGCCCACGGTGTTCGGCATGCCGGTGCTGGTCCCCGCCCCGGCCCAGTACGTCGCGCTGGGCGCGGCGCGCCAGGCCGCGTGGGCGTTGAGCGGATCACCCGGACCGCCGGCGTGGAATCCGCCGCCCACCACCGAATTCACCGCGGACCCCGCGCCCGAGGTGGCGGCGCGTTACGCGCGGGTGCGCGACCTCACCGAGGGAGCCACCTAGTCGCCGGTCAGCGGCCGAAACACCGGCAGCACCCGGTACTTCGCGCTGAAGCTGGCCTTGTCGTATTTCTCGCGGACCTCGCCGTCGCAGGCGATGACCGTGGGTCCGTCGACGGCGCTGAAGCTGAATTCGGGCACCTGCAGCTCGTGGTAGAGCGGGCTGCGTTCCAGGCGCCCCAGGGCGAGCGCGGTCAGGATTCTGGTCCGCGCCCAGTGCCGCCCGGCCTCGAGGATGCGCACATCGATCAGGCCGTCGTCCATCCGGGTCCGGCGCGCTGGCGCGAACCCGCTCGGCAGATACAGCGAATTGCCCAGGAAGAACAGGGATGTCAGCAGCGTCTTGTTGTCGTAGCGGATGCGCACGGGCTGCTCCTTGCGCAGCGTGCGCAGCATGGCGTACAGGCCGGCCAGCGGCTTGCCGATGCGCTTCTCGAGCTTCTCCCGCCGCCGCACGAACGCCGGGTAGGCGCCGATGCTGGCGGTGTTGAGGATCATCTGAGAATCGTTGAGGCACACCAGGTCCACGCAGGCCACCTGGCCGCGCCGGATCGCGTCGACCGTCTTGGCCACGGTGTCGCAGCCGATGTCCTTGGCGAAATGGTTGAACGTCCCGGCGGGAAAGACGGCCAGCGGCAACCCCGCGTCGATGGCCACCCCCGCGGCGGCCGCGACGGTGCCGTCACCGCCGCCCACCGCGAGCACCTCGGCGCCTTCGGCCGCGTTGCGCAGCACCTGCACCGCGTCGTCGTCGGGACCCAGTTCGCGGATGTCCACCTTCGGTAACGCGGCACGCACCTCGTCGACGACCCGGGCCCCGGTGCCGCTGCCCGACTCCGGGTTGATCACCAGCACCACGCCGGCGCCGTCGGGCCGCTGCGGGGCCGCGACGCGAAGCGGTTCCGTTCGCGGAAGGGCGGTTTCGACGATCGGCGGGACGAGGCGGCCGCCCAGCACGGCCAGGCCCGAACCGATGCCGAACCCGGCGATGACGTCGCCGGGGTAGTGCGCGCCGGTCACCACCCGTGACAGACCGACCAGCCCCGCGAGCAGCGCCAGGCCGAAGCCCAGTGGCGGGTTCTCCAGCCCCACGCCGATGGCGAACGCGGCGGCGCTGGCGGAGTGCCCCGACGGCAACGAGTTCGACGTCGGGCGGCGACGGACCTGCCTGACCAGGGGTACCAGCTCGTAGCCGGGTCGGGGCCGTCGGCGGATCCGCTTGGCGACCTGATTGGTGACCAGGCTGGTGGCGGCCAGCGTCACCAGGCCGCGGGTCGCGCCGCGCTGCGCGCTTTGGCGGCCGGTGGCCAGCAGCGCCGCGCCGATGGCCACCCACAGCTTGGAATGGTCGGCCGCCCGGGTCAGCGGCGGCATCACCGTGTCCAGCAGCGGGGTGTCGGTCTCGGCGATGGCATCGAACAGCTCTCGATCCAGCGTGCCCAGTCCCCGGGTGATCTGTTTGATGCCGCGTGCGCGTTGCCAGGGCCCCCTGTTCATTCGCTACACCCTAAATTGGTCCGAAGACATGGACGCACACGGCTATTGCAGCAGATGGCGCGACAACGCCGATCGCCGCGGCGTGGCCGCGCCCGTCGTCGCCGAGATCGCCCGCCGGCACGGCATCACCGCCGCGCGCTTTGGGGTGCTGGAGGGCATGGCCGAATTCATCGACCCGCACGGCAAATCGTTCTTCCTCATCCCCGCCTACGCCGACGGTGCGCGGGCCCGCGACGCCGCGCTGATGACCTATGTGTTCAACGCGGACACCGGCTACGGCAAACCGGGCGCGCGGCCCACGGACTTTCCGGCGACCCCTTACGGCGCCGCCGAGGTGGCTCGAATCATGGCCCGGCAGAAGGCAAATCGCTGGAGTTACAGCCGCGACGTCGCGTTCGTGCACCGCAATGGCGGGCGCCTGGTCGCCACCCCCAACGGCATGCTCATGGGCCTGGGCGGCAACTGGGTCCAGCGGCTGTTCAGCCAGCGCGGCGGCACCACCTGGGGCGACATCTTCCTCGTCAACGTGGGCAGGGTCGCCGACCCCGGCGGCCAGCTGCACCGGATCGTCTCGTCCGGGTGCGCCTGGTTTCTCGACCGGGCCGGCACCCCCCGCGCCAGTCGCCTCGACCTGGATCGGGTGTTGCACCACGAGGAGCGGCACGCCGCGCAGTGGGCGGACCGCGGCTATCTGGGCATGCTCACCGGCTACGGCCGGGAGCTGTTCCGCGAGTTGGCCTTTGGCGCGGTGAACGGGTTCGAGGAGGACGCGGGCCTGGCCGACGGTGGTTACAGGGCGTGAACCCCGTGATAGAGCACCATTGCGCCGATCACCACGAAGACCGCCGCCAGTAGGGCGCCGTTGTTGCGGTCCATCCAGTCCTTCAGGCGTGCCAGCGTGTCATCGAGGCGGCTGCCGGCCGCGGCATAGGCCAGGATCGGGATGGCGACGCTGGAAGCGGCGATGGCCACGAAGAAGGCGGCGGCCACCCAGTCACCGGCGAGGCCGAGCCCGCTGGTGCCGATGCCCAGCCCCGCGGGGACGCAGATGAGCGACACATCCGGGCGCACCACGGCCAGCACCGCGCCGAGGACCCCGGCCCGGGCCGGGGTGATGCTGGCGAACGAGCGCATCCAGGCCGGGGATTCGGCCTGGCCGTGCCGGTTTAGCCAGCGGTAGATGCCGTAGACGATCAGCGCCGAACCGAGCACCACGCGCAGCCACGACGACCACCGCGGGGGCGCCTTGTCCAAGCCGCCCAGCAGACCGGAGGCCGCCACCGAAATGGCCGTCAGCGCGGACAGGCTCAGCAACCAGCCGCCCAGAAACGCCAGGCTGCTCGGCCGCGGCCGCGGCGCCTGGAGCACCAACACCGCCGGAATGACCGTGAGCGGAGAGAGCGAGATGACCAGTCCGAGCGGAACGAGGCCGGTCAGCACCGTCCCCCAGCTTCCTGCCATGGGCGGCATCCTGCCATTGCCGTGCCGGTGCGAGGCCGAAACGCGCCGATCAGGCCAGCGCGCGAATCCCGTTGTAGAGCACGATCAACCCGATCAGGAACAGGATGACGGCCATCATCGCGTCGTGGTTGGCCTCCATCCAGGCCTTGAGACGTTCCAGGGCATCATCGAGGCGGTCCCCGGCGCCGACGTAGGCCAAGACCGGGATGGCGACCGTCGACGCGGCGAGCACGACGAAGATCGCGGCCGCAATCACCTGGGCGCCGGCGCTCAGGGTGCTGTTGCCGACGGCCAGGCCGGCGGCCGCGCACAGGATCAGCACCTCGGGCCGTACCGGCACCAGCACCGCGCCCATCACCCCGGCGCGCGCCGGCGACAGAGTGGAGAACGACCGCATCCAGCGCGGCATGCTGCGCTGCCGATGCCGGGTGAACCAGTGATAGGCGGCCAGCGCGAGGAGCGCCACGCCGAAGGCCAGCCGCACCCAGGCCGCCCATTTCGGCGGAGTCGCGTGGAAGCCGCTGAGCAACTCCGACCCGCTGACGAAGGCGGCGGTGAGGGCGACCAGGCCCAGCAGCCAGCCGCCCAGAAAGGAGAGGCTGGCCGGGCGCGGCCGGGGCGCGTGCAGCACCAGCACCGCGGGAATGACCGTGATCGGCGACAGGGCGATGACGGCCGCCAACGCCACGAGTTTGCTCAGGACCGAGGCCCAACTTGCGTCCACGGGCAGCAATCATCGCATTGGCGTGGCGCTCATGCGGTCATCACCGCGGCCGTCAGCCTTTGCGGCGCAGCGTCCAGGCGGGCACCCAGTGCGTCACCGTTCGGCGCTTGGCCCCGTAGGCGACGGGATAGGTCACCAGCCCCCACCAGTCGCCCTGCTCGCACAGGCCCCAGCAACTCAGCCACCCCTCGACGACCTTGTGCAGCTGCAGCCCGTTGGGCTGATACCGGCCCGAGCGGTGCGGCTCGCGCGGGAAAAGCACCGTCAGGTCGACCAGCACCGCGACCGCCGGACGGACCACCCGAAACGGGCTGCGGACCGGTTGGCCGTTGTACCCGATCGACGCGAGCGGACCCATCGATCGATCATACGTTCGAATGAGCGGCGCGTTGAGCCCCCAGGTTCGCCCGGTTCGCTTCTGGCAACATAGCGGTGTGTTCAGCCAAACCGCGACGTCCCGGGCGGTTCGGTGAGCATCGAAACCACCGAAGAATCACCGAGCCGCCGCGGCCTGCTGAAGGGTCGCCGCCCGGCGGCCGCGGCGGCGCTGGATCCGCTGCTCGTCGCCGTGCTGGCCGTCGCGGTCGGCCTGGCCGGCGCCGCCCGGCCCTCATTCTGGTACGACGAGGCCGCGACCATTTCGGCCGCCTACAGCCGGTCACTGATCCAGATGTGGCACATGCTGGGCAACGTCGACGCCGTCCACGGTTCGTACTACCTGCTGATGCACGGGTGGTTCCAGGTCTTCCCGCCCACCGAGTTCTGGTCGCGCGCCCCCAGCGCCCTGGCCGCGGGGGCGGCGGCCGCCGGCGTCGTCGTGCTGGGCAAGCAGTTCTCGTCCCGTACCGTCGCGGTGGCCTCCGGGTTGTTCTGCGCGATCCTGCCCCGGACCACGTGGGCGGCCATCGAGGCGCGCCCGTACGCAATGTCGATGATGGCCGCCGTGTGGCTCACCGTCCTGCTGGTCTACGCTGCGCGCCGCGACACCGGTTGGCTGTGGCTGGCCTATGCCGTCGCGCTGGCCTGCTCGGTCGTGCTCGACGCGTACCTTGCCCTGCTGCTGGCGGCGTATGCCGTGTTCATCGGCGTCTTCCACCGCGCCCGAACGTCCTTGGCGGGCTTCGCGATTGCCTCGGTGTTGGCGGTAGCCGCTCTGCTGCCGTTCCTGATGACGGTCGCCGGGCAGGCACACCAGATCAGTTGGGTCGCACCCATCGGCCACCGCACCATCGAAGACGTGGTGATGCAACAGTATTTCGAACGATGCCCGCCGTTCGCCGTGCTGTCGGCGTTGCTGATCGGCGCAGCAATCGTGTTGTGGCTCAGCGGGTCCGCGCGTCTGGCGGATTCGCAGCGCCGGCTGCTGGTGCTGACGACGGGGTGGCTCGCGGCACCGACGGCCGCGATCGTGACGTATTCGGCACTGGTTCATCCGATCTACACCCCGCGCTACCTGTGCTTCACCGCGCCCGCGCTGGCGCTGATCCTGGGCGTCTGCGCCGGCGCGGTGGCCGCCAAGCCGTGGCTGACAGCGGCGCTCGTCGGTCTTTTCGCCGTTGCCGCCGCGCCCAATTATGTTCAGGTGCAACGTAACCCGTATGCCAAATACGGTATGGACTACAGCCAGGTCGCCGACCTGATCACCGCGAAGGCCGCACCGGGCGATTGCCTACTGGTCAACGACACGGTGACGTTCATGCCGGCCCCGATGCGGCCGCTGCTGGCGGCGCGCCCGGCTGCCTATCGCAAGCTGATCGACCTCACGCTGTGGCAGCGGGCGACCGATCGCAACGACGTGTTCGACACCAACCTGATCCCCGAGGTGGTGGCCGGACCGTTGAGCCAGTGCGGCGTCGTCTGGATCATCACGCAGGCCGACCCGTCGCAGCCGTCGCACGAACAGGGTCCGGCGCTGCCGCCGGGCCCGGTCTATTGGGCGAGCACCGCCTTCGCGGTGCCGCACGACCTGGGCTTCCGCCTGGTGGAGCGCTGGCAGTTCAACCTGGTCCAGGTGCTCAAAGCCCAGCGCTAGTCACCAGATGTGGATCCAGTCGACGAGCATGTCCGCCGGGTAGGTGGCCGCCGCCGGATCGCCGGCACCGACCCCGCCGACCGCCAGGGTGAACATGGGCGTCATCCAGTAGCCGGGATTGTTGAACGGCCACCGGAAGTCGTCCGGGGCGCCGCCGTGGACGTGGATGGGTTTGTTTGGCACGGTGAAGTACTGCGCCCCGTCGCGGGCGAACTGGAATCCGTCCTCGCCCCAGTGCATTCGCCAGGTGTGCCAGTTGCCGTCGACCATGCCGGGGATGGACTTGCCCTCCCACGTCTTGCCGTTCGACGCGGCGTGCACCGTGGTGCCCGGCGGCCACGAGCCGTTGCCGTACCACTCGAAAAGGTCGACCTCGCCGTCCGGCAGCGGGTCCTCGTTCACACCCCAGAACGCCGACCACAGGCCCGGTTCCAGACAGTTCAGTTTGATCCGCGCTTCCCAGGTCTGGTTGATCATGCTGCGGAAGTTGCCGCGCAGTTTGGCGCCGTAGTAGGTGTCACCTTCCTGGGTGGCGCGCAGCACGAGATTGGAGTTGCCGTCCTGGAACACGTTTCGGCGGTCGTCGCGGTAGATCCCGGCGACCGGCGGGAACACGTCGTCCTGCCAGGTCTGGATGGTCCACTTGCCCGGATCGGGAGCCGAACCCGCCGGGCCGTCGAACTCGTCGGCGAAGATGTAGCCGCCGCCGCCCGCCGCCGGTGCGGCCGGCACCGAAGGGCCCGATGGGGCGGCCCAGGCACCCGGCAAGCGCATCGCAGCCCCGATCATGCCGAGGCCCGACATCAACATCATGCTGCGACGATCCATCTAAACCACCAATCGTTAAAGCCGGCTCGTCAAGCTCGGCGCGATCTCCCCAGGCAACTCTCGCAAACGGTGTTATGAAACCACGCGGTGGGGTGGCCCGCATGCTGCCGTCGCGATCCGCGCGCGACGTTCCCGATCACGACCCGCGCGCCGGTCCGTCGCCGCGATCCCCCTGGCATAAACAAGGGACGATAGCAGCAGTGAGGCCCGCTTCCAGGGATTTCACCTCCCAGCCATCAACTTAGTTGACATCGCTGCGGCCGCTGGTATCAAGGAGATTGATGGTTCGAGAAAGGAAAGCAACCATGTCTCATGGATTCTTCGGCGGTTTCGGTGGGCCCGGTTTCGGTGGGCCCGGTTTCGGTGGGCCCGGTTTCGGTGGTCCGGGCTTTGGCGCGCCGGGCTTCGGTGGGCCGGGCTTCGGTGGTCCCGGGTTCGGCGGTCCGGGTGCCGGTGGGCCCGGCTTCGCGCCGTTCGGCAAGAAGGGTCGGCACGGTCTCAAGCGCGCCGCGTTCGTCACCGCGGCGTTGCTGCTGGACGGCCCGGCCGACGCCGCACAGGTGGTGCAACGGGTATCCGATGCGACCGGCGGTGCGTTCACCCCTCCCCAGGACATCGCCGAGCTTGCGATCGGGGTCCTCGCCGGTCGCGGCGTCGTCACCGTCGACGGCGGTGTGGCGACGCTGACCGAGCTCGGCCGAAACCTGTTGGCCTGGCGCGGGGTCAGCAGCGAGACCGCGCACGCCTTCTTGGGCCGGGCGGCCAAGTTCGGTGACGTGGTGAAGATCCGCAAGGAGCTCTTCGAGATCGCCGGCCTGGCCCGCACCATCGCCTGGACGGGCACCGACGAGCAGAAGCAGCAGCTCGCCGAGACCCGCACCAAGGTGCTCGAGGCGTTGACCGACGCGCGCAAGGCGCTGCACCGCGTGCTCGGCGAGGACTAGCGCGGCGGCGCCGGCTAGCGGGACGTGGGTTCGCTGAGCCTGACCAGGGTCTTGCCGACGTTGACGCCGGTGAACAGGCCGTTGAGGGCATCGACGCACGACTCGATGCCCTCAAAGATGGTCTGCCGGTGGTGAAGTCGGCCCTCGGCCTCCCACTGGCGTAGCGCGGCGAACGCCTCGTCGAAGCGGCCCCACTGATCGAGCGCGTTGAACCCCTGCATTAACGCGGTCTTGGACAACAGGTTCACGTAGTTGGCCGGCCCGGGGTGGTCTCCGGTCAGGTAGCTGGAGATGACGCCGCACAGGACGACGCGCGCGTGCGAGGCCAGCCGGCCCAGCACGGCGTTGAGGATGGGCCCGCCCACATTGTCGAAATAGACGTCGACGCGTTGCGGGCAATGCTTTTTCAGCGCCGCCGCGACGTCGTCGTTCTTGTAGTCGATGCACGCGTCGAAGCCGAAATCCTCCACCACCGCCCGGCATTTCTCCGGACCGCCGGCGATCCCCACCACCCGGGCGCCGGCGATCTTGGCGATCTGCCCGGCGACCGATCCGGTGGCACCCGCGGCCGCCGACACCACCACCGTTTCCCCGGGCTGCGGCCGGCCGATGTCGGTCATGCCGAAATAGGCGGTGGCGCCGGTCGGCCCGTAGACCGACATGATCGCCAGCTGGTCGTCCTCCCCGGGGATCGGCGTGCTGAACAGGTCGTCGCGGATGAGCGCGTATTCCTGGAAACCGGTCAGGGTGGTGACGACGTCACCGACGGCGTAGGCGTCGCACCGCGAGGCGACCACCTCGCCGATCCCGGCCGCCCGGATGACCTCACCCAACTGCACCGGCGGAAGGTAGCTGGGCTGGTCGTCGAGCCAGGTGCGCGCGGCGGCGTCGATGCCGACGTACGTGGTGCGCAACAGCGCCTCGCCGTCGGCGGGCTCGGGCGCCGGCGTGGTGACCAGTTCCGTGTCCTCCGGCTGGACCAGCCCGGACGGGCGACGACGAAGCAGGACCTGGCGATTCGGCACATCGGGCACGATCGTAAAAACTACCGAACCGGCCGTAAACGCAGAAGCGAATGGCATATTCATTCCATGGCAGCAAACGAAGACCCGGAAGACCGGATCCGGGAACTCGAGCGCCCGCTCGCCGAGGCGGCGCGGGCGTCCGAGCAGGGCAGCGCGCAGCCCGCCGGCCAAAACTATCCCCCCGGCCCAGCGGGCGCCCCGCCACCGCCGCCCACCCCGTGGACATCCGGCGGGCCCACATTCGGCCCGCCCCAGCAACGCCCTTCCGGCAACCGCGCATGGTGGATCGTCGGCACGCTCGTCGCCATCGGTGTGCTGGCAATTGCCGGCGGCATCGCCGCCTTTGCGGCACACCAGCTTTCGGGCGTGAAGTCGATCATCAACTCGCCACCGACCATCTCCAAAACGTTTAGCCCGCCCAGCATTTCGACGAGCCCCGGCCCGTCGACCTCCCGGCGGAAGTCGGCCTCGCCGTCCACCTCGCCCGCCGCTCCGCCGGGCACCGAGCTCAGCGTCTCGGGCGTCAACGAGAACCGGACCATCGCTTGCAACGACAACATCGTCAGCGTCAGTGGGGTTTCCAACACGGTCACGATCACCGGGCATTGCACCAGCCTGTCGGTGTCCGGTGTGCAGAATGAGATCACCGTGGAGACCGTCGACAGCATCGAGGCCTCCGGCTTCAACAACAAAGTCACCTACCGCTCGGGCGCACCGAAGATCAGCAACTCCGGCGGCTCGAACGTGGTGCAGCAGGGCTAAGCCGAAACCTCTTGTTACGCAGGCTCTTCGGCGTCGTCGTCCAGGACGCTGACCGCGATGCCGTAGGGCAGGAACCGCACCTTGCGTTTGGGGTCGACGTTGTTCTTGTTCGCCCGCAGCGCGTCGAGTTCGGTCGCATAGACCTGTTCGACGCGTGCGCCGCCGCTTTCGTCGACGGTGTAGATGGCCCACACGCCCTCACCGGCTTCGCCGGCGGTTTCCGGGGCGCTGCGCGGGCGCCGCGTCAGGTCGTCGAAGACGGCGGACCAGCCCGTCCGGGCGCCGGGGGCGGCCACGAACCTGCTGACCCGCTCGAACACGTCACGCAGGCTTTCGCTGCCTTCCCGAATCATTCGATCGAATTCGTCGGGGTCGAATCCGAATCCACTGTGCTCGCCCACGCGACCTCCTTGGCGCTCGTGCCGTAACTGCCAGTGTGCGCTCAGTCCAGACCGTTTGCCACGCGCTACGGGGCCGGTGGCGCCGGCGGGGGCGGCGGGGTGATCGGAATCGGCACCGTGACGAACGGGAAGTGCAGATACATCGTCACCGGCGGCTGCTGGGGCAGCTGCGGTGCGGCGGGCGCGGGCGCCGGGGGCGGCGCCGCCGGCGGAGGCGCAGCCGGTACCGCGGCCGGCGGGGGCGCCGGGCGCTCGACGGGCGGCGGTGTGTACTGCGGCGCGGGCCGGGCCGGGGCGCGCCGGACCGGTGCCGCGGGCGGCACCGTGACCGGTTCCTGCGGCGCGGGCTGCTGCACCGGCGACGGCGCCGGGGCGGCCACCTCCGACGGGCTGGGTGCGGGCGCGGGCGGCGGTGGCGCCGGGCTCGGGACGGGCAGCTGCGCTTGCGGGGGGTTGCTCGGTGGGGCCGCCGGTAGCTGCACTCCGGGCGTGGCGACGCCGACGCCGGAATTGTGGCGCACGTTCGATCCCGGGCGATCCGACGCCAGAGTCACCAGCACCACCCCGCCGATCACGGCGACGATGCCGGCCAGGGCGCTGCCGGCCAGCAGCATGGACAAGGGCCGGCGGCGCGGGGGGTCCTCGTCGTTGTCGGCGACGGCGCTGTAGGCCCGCACGTCGGTGTCGACGTCGGCGTGGCCCCAGACGTCCAGGTACGTCGGGCCGAGGCCGGGTGGATTCATTTCGCCGGTGCCCGGATCCAGCGCGTAGGCCAGGGCGGCCGTCGACGACGCGAACAGCGGCGCGTTCGCCGAGGCCAGGGCCGCGCCGCGGGCCAGCGCCATGTCCGGCTCCTCGGGGCCGGTGACCGGAAGCGGGGTGGCCGCCTCGAGCGTGGACTTCAGCGCCACGATGTCGGTTCCGCAGCCGATCACGAACACACCGTCGGCGCGCGACCCGCGGGCGTCCAGACCGGAGACCATCGACGCCAGCTCGACGGCCAGGCCGCCCGCGCGAGCGTCGCCGATCTGGCGCCGGTGCAGATCGACGATGGAGCCGTCGGAGACGTCGACCACCGCCAGCGTCGCGTTCGCCGGCTCGACGAACAGCATCGCGAGGCGCTCGTAGCCGAGCGCGTATCCGACGGTCTGGGCCAGCGCGGCGGCGGCCAGCAACGGCGCGACCAGCATCACGCCGTCGATCTCGCGGGTGGCGAGCGCCTCCCGCAGCGCCCCGACGCCGGCGGGGTCACTCCAGGTGACCCCGATGGAGGTCAGCCGGTGGCCGCCCTCGAGCACTCCTTCGCGGGTGCCGATGATCGCGTCGATCACCTGACCGACCGCACCGGCGCCCAGATCAGCCGAATTCCCTGCAGCTCCAACCGCGAACTCTTCTTGTTCGACGGTCACGCCATCCGCATTTTCACCTTCGATCGCTACCAGGCGGACTGTCCTGGGAGCCATCGACACTCCAAGCACGATGTCCACGTAACGCCTCCAAGGTCTTTTGCAACGCCCTGTGCGAGGGCACGACGGGATGAACCCCGTCCGAACTTGGTGACATAAACGTTACGCGCGTGCGGCTAACCCCGCAGGCGGTGTGCGTACGCAGGAAGGACGCTAGTAGCCCGGCCCCAGGAACGGATTCTGGGAGCTGCCCGGATACTGCGAATACTGGTTCCCCGGATACGGCTGATATTGCGGGTACTGCGGCGTCGACGGGGCCTGCTGCTGGGGAACCGGCACCGGAATCGGTATCGGCAGCAGCGGAACGTGGATCCACTCCGTGGTCATGGGCACCGTCGAGGTGGTGGTCGTCGGCGGCGGTGGCGGCGGCGGTGTGGAGCTGGTTTCCACCGGCGGTGGCGGCGGCACCGTCGTGGTGACCGTCGGTTGCGGCGGCGCGGTGGTGGGCGGCGCCGTATGCCTGGGGGTGTAGACCGGTGCCGGCGGTGCGGTGGTGACCACCACCGGTGGCGGTGGCGGTGGCGGTGACGGCGGCGGTTCCGGTGGTGGCGGCGGCGGGCTGGGAATCGGTTGCGCACTGGGCGGCGGCGCATACCGCTTGTCACCGAACGTCTTTCGATGCACGGCCGCACGCCGATCCTCACGCCGGCGCAATCGA
>NZ_LZKV01000071.1:0-40500 GCF_001672995.1 Mycobacterium sp. 1482292.6
ACCACGTGCGCCGCCCGGCCGACTCCGACACCCCGCTGATCGCTCAGCCGCTGTCGGCGCCCGACGGCACGGCCGGGGCGTCGCTGGCCCCGTTGGTGCGTGCCCCGTTGGTCGCGGACGCGTCCGAGGGCAGTTCGAAGGCCGCGGTCACCGAGCCCACCGCGGCCATCGCGGCGCTGCGTTGCGCCTCCATGCGCGCCAGCGCCGTCTCGGTGAACACCGACAACCCCAGATCCGGGTTGTAGCCGTGGATTTCCTTGACGTCGAGCTGGGCCAGGAAGTACACGATCTCCTTGGACACCACCTGACCGGGGACCAGCACCGGGAAGCCCGGCGGGTAGGGCACCACGAACGTGGTCGACACCAGGGTCTTGCCCTCGGCCAGCCGTCGCCCGGCCATGCCGATCAGCACGTGTTCGCGGTCGGACTCCTCGTATCCGGCGTAGAACGCCGAACGCATGTCGCCGAATTTGCACTCGTCGACGGGCTTGAACGCCATGTCGAATTCGCTGAAGTCGGGCAGATGCGGCAGGTCTTCGGTGATCTCCTCGACGTGACGCTCCTGCAGCGCTCGGTCGGCAACGCTGGCCGCCTTCTGGATGCGATCGAAATCGATTGCCACCCTTCGCAACACGTCGAGCAGGTAGTGCACGCTCGACCAGGTGACGCCGATCGTGAAGATCAACAGCACGCTGTTGATCGACGTCTTGTTGATCTGGATGCCGAATCGCTCCATCAGGATCTTCTCGCGGAAGTCGTAACCGTTCATCCCGGTCGCGCCGACGAACAGCGTCACCCGGGTGGCGTCGAGCACGAACTGGTCCGAGCGCCACGCCTCGTTCCACTCGGCCAGCGCCCCCTGCCTGACCTCGCGGTAGGAGCTCACCGAGGACTTTCGGAATTCCTCTGGTACCAAATCGGATTCGTCGAGAATGCGGAACCACTTGCTGATCAACCGGTCCTTGCGCACCCGATGCCGGAAGACCAGCGCCATGTCGTAGACCTGCCGGACCAGTTGGAAGCCCTCGATGTCGACCTGTCGGCGTGCCAGATCCAGCGACGCCAGCAGTTGCTGGTTGGGTGACGTCGAGGTGTGGGTCAAAAACGCCTCACCGAACGAATCGCGGGTGAGCGCGTTGAAATCCTGGTCGCGCACGTGGATCATCGACGCCTGCCGAAGCGCCGACAGCGATTTGTGCGTGGAATGCGTGGCGTAGACGCGGACCCGCGCGGTTTCCGGGTCGGGCATCAGCTCCCGCTCGATCCATTCCGACCGGTCGACGCCGTCCATGGTCGCGGCCCATTTCCGGTATTCCTCAAGGTATTCCGGTGAGGCCAGCATCTGTTCGAGGCGCTCGGCGGACACCATCGCGGTCCGCTGCCGGGCCCACGGCACCGCCGTGGCGAACGCGTACCACGCCTCGTCCCACAGGAAGCAGATGTCCGGCTTGATCGCCAGCACCTCCTGCATGACCTGCAGCGGGTTGTAGACGACGCCGTCGAAGGTGCAGTTGGTCAGCAGCAGCATGCGCACCCGGTGCAGCTGCCCGGCGGCTTCCAGGTCCAGCAGCGCCTGCTTGATGGTGTGCAGCGACACCGCGCCGTAGATCGCGAACTGCGGCAACGGATAGGCGTCCAGATACAGCGGGTAGGCGCCGGCCAGCACCAGCCCGTAGTGATGCGACTTGTGGCAGTTGCGGTCGATGAGCACGATGTCGCCGGGCCGGGTCAGCGACTGCACGACGATCTTGTTGGCCGTCGACGTGCCGTTGGTGACGAAGTAGGTGTGGTCGGCGTTCCACGTCTTGGCGGCCTTGTCCATCGCCTTTTTGATGTTGCCGTGCGGATCCAGCAGCGAGTCCAGCCCGCCGGAGGTGGTGGAGGTTTCGGCCATGAAGATGTTGCGGCCGTAGAACTCCCCCATGTCCTGCAGCGACCTGGAGTTGAAGATGCTGGCGCCCCGCGCGACCGGCAGGGCGTGGAATTGCCCGACCGGGGCGGCGGCATACGCCCGTAACGCGTCGAAAAACGGTGTGGCGTAACGGTTCCGCAGCCCGGCGAGCACCGTGCTGTGCAGGTCGGTGACGTCGTTGAGCCGGTAGAACGTGCGGTCGTAGACGTCGGGCTCGGTCCCGTCGCCGGCCGCGATCGACTCGTCGGTGAGCAGATACAGGTCGATGTGGGGCCGCAGCTCCCGGATCCACTCGCCGCACTCCACCCAGTAGTTGGCGCGGTCCGGGATGCCGTCTCCGGCGTCCTCGTTCGGGCCGAGCAGCGTGTTCATCAGCGGCAGCCGGTCACGGGACCGCAGCGGCAGGTCGTCGCGGATGATCGCGGCCTGGATCTCCCCGTTCAGCGCGACCGCGGTGATGGCGTCCTCCACGCTGGGCACCACCAGGATCTCGAACTGCACATCGTCGGACGGCGTGCGCAGCGCGCGCAGACACTCGGCCAGGCTGTCCGGCGCGGTGCTCGGGGCGTCGTCGGCGAGCAGCACGGTGTAGAAGTGCTGCTGTTTGGCCTGGGCCACCAGTTCCTGGTCATCGAGCGGCGCGGACGTATCGAAAAGCCCTGCGCGGTCGCCATATTCACTGAGCAACCGCACGGCCAGCGACACCTCTTCGGTGAGCCGCACGGTGGACAGGCTTTCCAGATGGGCGCGGAAGATCGCCAGGTTCGCCGCCCCGGGGTACAGCCAGTACCGCTCGTAGGCGGCGATGCGGTCCATCAGCCGTTTGACCCGGGCCACGTCGTGGGTCTTGTCCAGCCCGGCGAGGTCCACCTCGGCCAGGTGACGGCAGGCGTCGTCGAGCAGGTTCCAGGTGTCGACCCGCGCGTAGGACGGGTTGGCCACGGCCGCCAGTGCCGACACCCGGAGTCGTCGCGGCTGGGTGCTGTATCGAATCATGACCTCACCTGTTCTTCGTTCGCCGCCGCTGACGTGCCGCTCGTATTGTCAACCCGCCGCGACATGCCCGTGGTCATTTCACCTCAGCTTGATCAGTGATCCGCCTCGTCGTCACTTTCCACCACACGGCGATTACCCCGCGTGCTGTCCACCCAACGCAACACCGGCAACTCCCAGCGGCGGGCGGGCAATTCGGTGACGTCGGACAGCGAGCGCACCACGCCCTGCGTCAGCCCCATGATCGCGGCCATCACCGGCAGCAGCGGCTGCAGCGGCTTGGCCGCCGAGCGCACCGTGCTGATGCGCCGGGCCACGATCACCCGTTCGACGCAGTGATACAGCCAGGCGCCCACCCCCAGCGCGTAGATGGAGAGCACCGAGGCGACGATGGTCAGGCGATAGGCGGCGCAGATCACCGCGCCCAGCACCACCGTCGCGGCCAGCACGGCCGCCACGAGCAGGCGCAGCTCCAACCGGGTCATGGCTGCGGTCCGGGGTCCTCCGGGGTTAGGTCGGGACCCAGCGCGCCTCGGACCGCCTCGGCGGCGGCCCGGATCTGCGGCGTCACCAGCATGACGTGGCCCAGCACCCCGTTGACGAAGCCCGGCGAGTCGTCGGTGGACAACTCCTTGGCCAGCTGGACGGCCTCGTCGACGGCGACCGGCTCGGGCACGTCGTCGGCGTACAGCAGCTCCCACACCGCGACCCGCAGGATCGCGCGGTCCACGGCCGGCAGCCGGTCCAGCGTCCAGCCCTGCAGGTGCGAGCTGATCAGGTCGTCGATGTGCGCGGCGTGCTCACCGACGCCCCGGGCCGCCGCGGCCGTATACGGCTGCAGGGGCGCGACTTCGGGGTTCGTTTCGGCGAGCCCGGTGCGGACGTCGACGACCTCCGCCGGGCTCAGTCCGCGGGCCTCGGCTTCGAACAACAGGTCGACGGCGCGTTTGCGGGCCTGGTGGCGTCCCCTCACGGGTCTACTCACGCGTTGATGCGCCCCAAGTAGCTGCCGTCGCGGGTGTCCACCTTCAGCTTGTCGCCGGTGTTGATGAACAGCGGCACCTGGATCTCGGCGCCGGTCTCCACGGTGGCCGGCTTGGTGCCGGCGCTGGACCGGTCACCCTGCAGGCCGGGCTCGGTGTGGGTGACCTCCATCTCGACCGACACCGGCAGCTCGAGGTACAGCGGTGACCCGTTGTGGAACGCCACCTGCACCGGCAGGCCCTCCAGCAGGAACCGGGCGGCGTCCCCGACCAGCGACTCGGGCAGCGGGTGCTGCTCGTAGTCCTGGCTGTCCATGAACACGAAGTCGCTGCCGTCGCGGTACAGATAGGTGGCGTCGCGCCGGTCGACGGTGGCGGTCTCCACCTTGACCCCGGCGTTGTACGTCTTGTCGACGACCTTGCCGGAGAGCACGTTCTTCAGCTTGGTCCGCACGAACGCCGGGCCCTTGCCGGGTTTGACGTGCTGGAACTCGACGATCTGCCACAGCTGGCCGTCGATCACCAGCACCAGTCCGTTCTTGAAATCGGCAGTGCTTGCCACGGTTCGGTATATCTCCTCGGGATGGACAGTCGTCTGCGGACTGTGTGCGACTTGTCGGCTAGTTTAGAGCGCCGCGGGGCCGGGCCTCGCGGGCCGGGGTCGCGCGACGGCTACCCCAGGACGGCCAGCTCCTTGGGGAACTTGGTCAGCAATTCCGGTGATGTGCCGCCGGCCTCCTGCGGCACCACCAGGGTGTCCTCGATGCGCACCCCGCCGCGGCCGGGCAGGTAGACGCCGGGTTCCACGGTCACCACCGACTCGGCCAGCAACGTGCCGGTGGAGGTGGCGCCGATGCCCGGTGCCTCGTGGATCTGCAGGCCCACGCCGTGGCCCAGGCTGTGGCTGAACTGCTCGCCGTAACCGGCGTCGGCGATCACCCGACGGGCCGCGGCGTCCACCTCGCGCAGGTCGGCGCCGGCGTGCAGCGCCTCCCGGCCGGCCCGCTGCGAGTCGGCGACCAGCTGGTAGATCTCCAGCTGCCAGTCGGCGGCCTTGCCGAGCACGAAGGTGCGGGTCATGTCGGAGTGGTAGCCGCCGACCAGCGCGCCGAAGTCGATCTTCACGAAATCGCCGCTGGCCAGCACGGCATCGGTCGGGCGATGGTGCGGGATCGCCGAATTCGGCCCGGCGGCCACGATGGTCTCGAACGAGATCGCGTCGGCGCCGTGGTCGAGCATCAGGGCCTCCAGCTCGCGGCTCACCTCGCGTTCGGTCCGGCCCGGCCGCAGGCCGCCACGCGCCACCAGGTCGCTGAGCGCGGCGTCGGCCGCCTCGCAGGCCAGCCGCAGCAGCGCGACCTCGCCGGCGTCCTTGACCTCGCGCAGCGCTTCGACCGTGCCGGCGGCCTTGACCAGCTCGGTGGCCGCCTTGCGGTCGTCGAGCTTACGGGTCAGGGCGTCGAACCCGTCGACGGTGACCACATTGCTTTCGAAGCCCAGCTTCTGCGCGCCGGCCTCGGCGGCCTGCCCGACCAGGTAGCGCCCGAGGGCCCGTTCGATGGCGACCTCGAGGTCCGGCGCCTGCTCGGCGGCCTGCGTTCGGTAGCGCCCGTCGGTGGCCAGCACGGGGCCCCGACCGTTGGCGAACACCAGCAACGCGCCGTTGGATCCGGTGAAACCGGAAAGGTAACGGACGTTCACCAGGTCCGTGACCAGCAGCGCATCCAATCCGCTGGCCTCGAGTCGTGCTTTGAGCCTGTCTCGACGCTGTGAATGTGTCACAGGTCTTGACGGTACTCGCTACGCTTTTGGGCCATGAGTAACTGGATGCTGCGCGGATTGGTCTACGCCACGGCGATGGTCGTCGTCCGATTGTTCCAAGGTGCACTGATCAACGCGTGGCAGACGAACGCCGGGTTGTTCAGCGTGGTGCTGCTGGTGCTGTTCATCATCGGCGTGGCCGTGTGGGGGGTGCTCGACGGCCGGGCCGACGCCCGCGCCAACCCCGATCCGGACCGCCGCGGCGACCTGGCGATGACGTGGCTGCTGGCCGGCCTGCTGGCCGGTGTGCTCAGCGGCGCCGTGACCTGGCTGATCGCGCTCTTCTACAAGGGCCTGTACACCGGCGGGCTGCTCAACGAGCTCACCACCTTCGCCGCCTTCACCGCGCTGTGCGTCTTCCTGCCCGCCATCATCGGCGTGACCATCGGGCGCTGGCGGGTGGACCGCAATCCCCCGCCGCGGCGGCCGGGCGCCGACGACGAACGGGCCGACACCGACGTGTTCTCCGCGGTGCGCGGTGACGACGCCCCTACCGGCGAGATTCCCGCGCAGACGTCCAGCCACCAGACCGACGCGCGGACCGCGGCCGTCGCCACCGCCGAGCGCGAAGAGCCCACCGAATCGATCGGCAAAACCGAGCACGACCCCAAGACCGAAGTGATCCACCGCGGCGACGAGCACACCAAGCCGGGCACGGAGCACGGCAAGGGCTAGCTGTCGGCGCCGGGCTTTCCGGCCAGATAGCGCAGGGCGAGCAGATAGCCCTGTACCCCCAGCCCGACGATCACGCCGGTGGCGACCGGGCTCAGGTAGGAATGCCGCCGAAACTCCTCGCGGGCATGGACATTGGAGATGTGCACCTCGATCAGGGGTGCGCTCAGCTCGGCGCAGGCGTCGCGCAGGGCCACCGAGGTGTGGGTGAGCCCGCCGGCGTTGAGGATCACCGGTTCGCCCGCGTCGGCGGCCGAGTGGATCCAGTCCAGCAGCTCGGCTTCGTTATCGCTTTGCCGCACAACGGCTTTGAGGCCCAGGTCATCGGCCTCGCGCTCGATCAGCGCCGCCAGCTGATCGTGCGTCGTGTCGCCGTACACGTCGGGCTCGCGGCGCCCCAGCCGGCCCAGGTTCGGGCCGTTGATGACGTTCACAGTCGTGGTCACGAAGCCTCCTGCGCGAGTCCGGCATATGCCGCCGCCAACAGCGCCGGGTCGGGTCCGGCCAGCCGGCCCGGCTTGCCCAGCCCGTCGAGCACCACGAACCGCAGCACCCCGGCGCGCGACTTCTTATCTCCCGCCATGTATTCCAGCAGCTGCGGCAGCGCGTCGGCGTCGTAGCTGACCGGCAGGCCGAGCGCGGACAGGATGGTGCGGTGGCGCTGCGCGGTGGCGTCGTCGAGCCGGCCGGCCAGCCGGGCCAGCTCGGCGGCGAAGACCAGACCCACCGACACCGCGGCGCCGTGGCGCCACTGGTAGCGCTCCCGGCGCTCGATGGCGTGGCCCAATGTGTGCCCGTAGTTGAGGATTTCGCGCAGCTCCGACTCTTTCTCGTCGGCGGCCACCACCTCCGCCTTGACGGCGATCGCGCGGCGGATCAGTTCCGCCAGCACGTCACCCGACGGGTCGACGGCGGCCTGCGGATCGGCCTCGATGAGGTCGAGGATCACCGGATCGGCGATGAATCCCGCCTTGACGATTTCGGCCATCCCGGCCACAAGTTCGTTGGGCGGCAACGTCTGCAGCGTCGCGAGGTCGACCAGGACCGCGTGGGGCTGATGGAACGACCCGACCAGGTTCTTGCCCGCGTCGGTGTTGATCCCCGTCTTGCCGCCGACGGCCGCATCGACCATGCCGAGCAGCGTGGTGGGCACGTGCACGATGTCGACGCCGCGCAGCCAGGTGGCCGCCGCGAACCCCGCGACGTCGGTGGCCGCGCCGCCGCCGAGACTGACCAACGCGTCCTTGCGCCCGATCCCGATGCGGCCCAGCACTTCCCACAAGAAGCCCACGACCGGAAGGTCTTTGCCGTCTTCGGCGTCCGGGATCTCGATGCGGTGCGCGTCAACACCCTTGTCCGCCAACCGGCCTCGGATCACCTCGGCGGTCTCGGCCAGCACCGGCTGATGCACGATGGCCACCTTGTGCCGGTTGCAGAGGAGTTCGTCCAGCTCGCCCAGCAGGCCGGTACCGATGATCACCGGGTACGGCGGGTCGACGGCCACCTCGATGGTGACGGGCTCACCCGAGCGGGTCATGTCGCGGCCCCCGCGGGAGCCTGCAACCGCGAGACGATGTAGCGCACCACCGCGCCGGGGTTGCGCCGGTTGGTGTCGACGCGGATGGTCGCGGCCCGCCGGTACAGCGGGCTGCGCTCGGCCAGCAGCGCGCGGTACTTGTCGGCGCGATCGGGCCCGGCCAGCAGCGGACGCACGGCGTTGCCGCCGGTGCGCCGCACGCCTTCGGTGGCGCTGATCTCCAGGTAGATGACGGTGTGACCGGCCAGCGCCGCCCGCACCCCCGGGGTGGTGACGGCGCCGCCCCCCAGGGACACCACGCCGTCGTGATCGGCCAGCGCGGCGCGCACCACTTCCTCCTCGATGCGGCGGAATTCCGGCTCGCCGTCGGTGGCGAAGATGTCGGCGATGCGCCGCCCGGTCCGCTGCTCGATGGCCACATCGGTGTCCAGGAAGTCGACCCCGAGGGCCTTGGCCAGCCGCCGGCCGATGGTGGACTTGCCCGATCCCGGCAGACCGATCAGAACAGCCCTGGGCGCCATTACGCGGTACCCCGGGCGGCCGGCGACTCCCGCTCGGCGACCGCCCGCCGGTAGGACTCGACGTTGCGGCGGGTTTCGGCCAGCGAGTCGCCGCCGAACTTCTGCAGCGCCGCGCGGGCCAGCACCAGCGCCACCATGGCCTCGACCACCACGCCGGCGGCCGGCACCGCGCAGACGTCCGAGCGCTGGTGGATCGCGACGGCCTCGTCGCCGGTCGCCATGTCGACGGTGGCCAACGCCCGCGGCACCGTGGAGATGGGCTTCATCGCGGCGCGCACCCGCAGGGGCTGGCCGTTGGTCATGCCGCCCTCCAGGCCACCCGCCCGGTTGGTCGAGCGGACCACCCCGTCTGGGCCCGGATACATCTCGTCGTGGGCTCGGCTGCCGCGGCGGCGCGCCGTCTCGAAGCCGTCGCCGATCTCGACGCCCTTGATCGCCTGGATGCCCATCACGGCGGCGGCGAGCTGGCTGTCGAGGCGGTTGTCGCCGCTGGTGAACGAGCCCAGCCCGATGGGCAGGCCCAGGACCACCACCTCGACCACCCCGCCGAGCGTGTCGCCGTCCTTCTTGGCGGCCTCGATCTCGGCGATCATCGCCTCCTCGGCCGCCTTGTCGAAGGCGCGCACCGGGCTGGCGTCGATCGCGGGCAGGTCGCCCGGGCCGGGCGGCGGGCCCTGGTAGGGCGCCGACGGGCCGATCGCGATGACGTGCGAGAGCACCTCGACGCCCAGCGCCTGGCGCAGGAACGCGCGGGCGATGGTGGCCGCCGCGACGCGGGCCGCCGTCTCGCGGGCGCTGGCCCGTTCCAGCACCGGCCGGGCGTCGTCGAAGCCGTACTTGAGCATGCCCGCGTAGTCGGCGTGGCCGGGCCGCGGCCGGGTGAGCGGCGCGTTGCGCGCGCTGTCGGCCAGCTCGCTCGGGTCGACCGGGTCGGCGGCCATCACGGTCTCCCACTTCGGCCATTCGGTATTGCCGATCTCGACGGCGATGGGCCCGCCGAGGGTGACACCGTGACGCACCCCGGACAGCACGCTCACCGCGTCCCGCTCGAACGCCATCCGGGCGCCGCGGCCGTAACCGAGGCGGCGGCGGGCCAGCTGTTCGGAAATGTCGAGGGAGGTGATCTCCACACCGGCGACCATGCCTTCGAGCACGGCCACCAGCGCGCGGCCGTGCGACTCCCCAGCAGTGATCCAACGCAACACGGATCCCATTGTCCCATGTCGACTTCCGAAAAGCCGATTCGCGCAGCCCGCGGCGGTGCCGGCCGCTATCCGGAGGCGGACAGCGCCAGATGCGCCAGCCGCCGCCCCGGTGTGGCGTCCAGGAGCGCGCGGGTGTAGTCCGCCGCCGGCGCCGCGAACACCGCCGCGGTGGCGCCGCTTTCCACCACCCGCCCGGCCCGCAGCACCACGACGCGGTGGGACACGCGCCGGACGACCGACAGATCGTGGGAGATGAACAGGTAGGTCAGGCCCAGCTCTTCCTGCAGCCGCAGCAGCAGGCCGATGATCTGTTCCTGCGTCACGACGTCCAGCGCCGACAGCGGTTCGTCGAGCAGCACGATCTGCGGTCGCACCACCAGCGCGCGGGCGATCGCGACGCGCTGGCATTCGCCGCCGGACAGCTCGGCGGGCCGCCGGTCGAGCTTGTCCGGGGTCAGGCCGACGCCGGTCACCGCCTCCGAGACGCGCAGGGCCCGCTCCCCCTTGTCGCCTATCCCGTAGGAGCGCAGCGGGCTTTCCAGGATCTGGCGGACGGTCCAGCGCGGGTCGAGCGCCGAACCGGGGTTCTGATACACGAACTGGATGTCTTGCCAGTGCTCGCGCCGGCCCCGCGCCGACAGCGAGGCGATGTCGCGGCCCAGCACGGCCACCGTTCCCCGGCTGGGCTTGAGCAGGCCGACGATCATCTTCGCCGTGGTCGACTTCCCCGACCCGGACTCCCCCACCAGGGCCAGCGTCTCGCCGCGCCTGACCGCGAAGGTCAGGTCGGCCACCGCGGTGTGTTCGCCCCGGGCGCCGATCCGGAACTCCTTGGCGACACCCGCGACCTCGATGACCTCCTCGGCATCGATGTGACCGGCGGCCGGCGCCTGGGCACCGAGCCGGCGGATCAGGTGCGCGGCGTACTCGGTGCGCGGCGCCGCGACGATCGCGTCGGCCGCGGCGTCTTCCACGACCGCGCCGTCGCGCATCACCACGATGCGCGACGCGTGATCGGTGGCCACGCCGATGTCGTGGGTGATGAAGACGACGGTGGTGCCGTGCTCGGCGACGAGCCGGTCGAACACGGCCAGAACGTGACGCTGGACGGTCACGTCGAGGGCGGAGGTCGGCTCGTCGGCGATCAACAGGTCGGGACCGAGACCGAACGCGATCGCCAGCAGCACGCGCTGGCGCATGCCCCCGGAGAGCTCACCGGGATACTGCTTGAGTCGCTGCTCGGGGCGGTCGATTTCAACCCGGTCCAACAGGTCGATGCAGCGCTGACGGACCTGGCGCCGGGACAGCTTCTCCTTCTTCAGGGCGAAGACCTCGGCGATCTGAGACCCGATGGTCCGCACCGGGTTCAGCGACGTGGCCGGATCCTGCGGCACCAACCCGACGGCGCTGCCACGCAGCCCGCACCACTGGCGCTCACTCAGGCCGAGCGCGTCGCGGCCACCGATGGCCAGCGACCCCGCGGTGATGGTCGCCGCCGGGGGCAGCAATCCGAGCACCGCGTTCGCCAAAGTGGTTTTGCCCGAACCGGATTCGCCAACCACGGCGACGAATTCGCGCCGGGACACCGCCAGGTCGAGGTGGTCGAGGGCCACCTTGGGCACCTCACCCGGGTAGGTCACGGTGAGGCCGGACACGTCGAGCAGCGGTGGGGACACGGTGCGTCTCCTTGCGTTCAGATCCGGTTGGACGTCAGCGCCCGGCGGCTCACCACACCGAGCGCCAGGATCACCAGCAGAACGACGGCGCCGGGCAACGTGGTGAGCCACCACGCGGTCGCCAAGTAGCGGCGGCCCTCGGCGATGAGCAGCCCCCACTCCGGGGTCGGCGGCGGGGCGCTGTAGCCCAGGTAACCCAACGCCGAGATCAACAGGATCGCGCTGCTCAGATCGATGACGGTCAGGGCGATCACGACCCCGGCCGCGTTGGGCACGATGTGCCGGCGGATCACCGACCACCGGGTCTCCCCGGACAAGAAGGCGGCCTCGACATAGTCCAGCGCCCGGACGCGAAGCACTTCGGCGCGAAACACCCGGGCGAAGATCGCGATCGAACCGATGCCGACACCGATGCCGACCGACAGCGGGCCCGGGCCGTAGGCGGTGACGATCCACACCGACACCAGAAAACCCGGCAGCGCCAGCAGCACATCGGCGAATCGCATGCCGAGCGCGTCGACGGCGGGGCCGGACACGCCGGCCAGGATGCCGACGACGCTGCCGATCAGCAGTCCCACCGCCACCGCCAACCCGGCCGTCGCGATGGTGTGCGAAGTCCCGTAGATGACCCGGGTCAGCACGTCGCGGCCGAGGTGGTCGGTGCCGAACCAATGCACCGAGCTGGGCGGCTGGAACTTGTCGACGGGCTTGCCCTTCACCGGGTTTCGCTCGGTGAACAGCCCGGGGGCGACCGCCCATGCGGCGACGAGGATCAGCAGCGCCGCGGACAGCCGCACCGACCAGGACGCTGAACGCCGCGCGCGGCGGGCCGGCGCCGCGACCGCGCTCATCCGAACCTGCCCAGCCGGGTGGTGAATCCGCGGCGCTGCGACTTGGTGACGCGCGGGTCCAGCAGCGGGTAGATCAAGTCGACCACGAGGTTGGCCGCCACGATGACCACCGCGGTCAGCAAGACCAGACCCTGAATGAGCGAGATGTCCTGGTTGGAAACCGCCTGCAGCAGTACGGCTCCCAAGCCGGAACGGGAGAACACGGTTTCGGTGACCACCGATCCGCCCAGCAGCGCACCCACCGTCGTCGCGGTCACCGTCAGCGCCGGCGCGGCGGCGTTCTTCAGCACGTGCCTGCGGATCACCCACCCCGGCGTGCCGCCCTTGGCGCGCGCGGTGTTGACGTGCGGAAGCGCCAGGGTGGCATCGATGTTCTTGCCCAGCACCTGCGCGATCGGTGCCGAGATGGGCACGGCGAGCACCAGCGCCGCGACCAGCAGCGAGGTCACGGATCCGTCCGGAAACAACGAGATCAGCCCGAGTTGCACCGAAAAGACTTGCAGCACCACCAATCCCAGCCAGAACGTCGGGACGGCGCCGAACAGCGGCGGGATCGCGCGCACCACCGACTTCACGGGCGCGCAGGTGGTCGCCAGCGCCGTGATCGCCGCGGCGAACAGCAGCGCGAACGCGGTCGCCGTGGCCGCCAACTTCAGCGTCTCGCCGATCACCCCGCCGATGCGGTCGGTGACGGACTGACCGCTGGACAGTGAGAAGCCGAAATGCCCGTGCAGCACCTGGTTCAGCTGGGAGAAGTACTGCACCCACAACGGCCGGTCATAGCCGTAGAACGCCCTGACCTGGATGACGATGTCGGGGTTGAAATAGCCCTCGCCTTTGGCCACGAAGATCGCCGCGGGATCGGTCGGCAGGATGCTGACCCCCCAGAAGACGACGGTGAAGGCCACCAGCAGCACGATCGCCGACTGGCCGACGCGGGTGAGGATGTAGGTGACCACCGCGTCAGGCCTTCCACGCGCTCTGCAGCAACGGCTCGGTGTAGCGGGTGAACTCGACGTGGACGTTCGGCGCGGCGGCATGAACCTGCACCTCGTCCCAGAGCACCAACGCCAACTGGTCGTCGATGATCTTGCGCTGTTCGCGAGCGACGATGGCTTTGAGCCGGGCGGGGTCGGTCTCTTTGAGTTCTTCCTCCGACAACGCCAACAGATCGTCGTTCTTGGCGAATGTCAGGTTGCTTTTCGCGCGGCCGAACAGCAGGCCCAGGCCGATGTTGTACTGGATTCGGGTGCCGAACAACGGAGTCGACTGTTGGCTGCTGGAGGCGTTGAAGAACGTCGTATCGCCGGCCCGGTTCTGCAGGACGACGCCCAGTTCCCGCCACTGCGATTCGATGAACTCGAACGCCGGGCGAAACACCACGCTCTGGTTGGACGCCGCCAGCGTCAGATTGAGCTTCTTGCCGTCCTTTTCGCGCACCCCGTCGCCGCCGATTCTCCACCCGGCCGCATCGAGCAGGTTGGCCGCCTGCTGCGGCCGGTATCCGATGTCGGCGCTGACGTTGGCGAACAAGGGGTCGTCGTGGCCCAGGACGGAATCGCTGGCCCGATAGCTGTCGGACAGCACGGTATCCACCACCGCTTGGCGGTCGATGCCCAGTTGCAGCGCCCGGCGCACCCGCACGTCGTTGACGACCTGGTTGTTGATCCGAAAGCCCACCAGGTTCGCGGTCTCGGCGGGCGCCGCGACCGAGATCACCTGCAGGCCACCCTGTTTGAGTGCGGGTTCGTCGGTGGGCTGGATTCCGCGCGCCACGTCCACCTGATGCGACTGGACCGCACCCGCGCGCAGGCCCGGTTCGGCGATAACCCGGAAAACCACCTTGTCGAGATAGGCGGCCCCCGGGTTCGACCACGACGACGGCGCCCACGCGTAGTCCGGGCGTTTCTTGAGCACCACCTGTTGGTCGGGAATCTGCGATTGGTAGACGAACGGGCCTGAGCCGACGACGTTTTCGATCTTGGCCTGACGCTGGTAGTCGAGGGCCAGCGTCGACGGCGCGCGGATCCCGGCGCGGCTGTAGGACAAGACCTTGTAGAAGTTCGTGTTGGGGCGGTTGAGGAACACGGTGACGACGTTTCCGCTGACCTCGCTGCGGTCGTAGCCGACGAAGTCGGCGAAGGCCGGCATCTTCTTGCCCGGGTCGCCCTTGCCGAGCTGGTCGAAGTTCGCCTTCACCACCTCGGCGGTCAGCGGTGTCCGGTCGCTGAACGTCACTCCGTTGCGGATCGTGAAGGTGTACCGGGTGGCGTTCTGGTTGCGGGAGAAGGTTTTCGCCAGCCATCCATGTACCGCGTCGGTCTTCGGGTCTACGTACACCACCCGGTCGAGCACCTGGAACATCAGGTTGTTCGCGCTGTAGTTGGCCGCCATGGTGTCGGTGACGAACTGGACATCGGAGTAGGTCAACGTGCCACCGTGCACCGGCGCCCCGGTGGGCCCCGCGCTGGGAGCGTGCCGGTGGCTCGAGCACCCCGCCGCCACGACCGAGAGGACGGCGCCCAGCACCACCGCGCGCGTCGCTGCCTTCGACATTCGGGCGCGTTTAGAAGAAACTGGTGTCGGGCAGCGCCGCGCCGTTGACGGCGACGTCGCCCAGCACCCGCGCCTTGTAGATGGTCGGGTTGTGCGAGAACAGGGTTCGCAGGTTTCGCCAGTGCCGGTCCAGCAGCGCCGAGGCCTGGATGGCCGACGCGCCCCCGGCGTCGAAGACGCGCGACGCCGCCCGCAGGGCGGGCTCCTGGATCGCGACCTTGACCCTCGCGGCGGCGATCGACGCCGCGGCTTCCAACTCGGGATCGATCCCGGTGTCGCGCGCGGCCTCCAGCGCGGGCGCGAGATCGGCCGCCGCGCTGCGCACCAGAGCGTGCGCGCCGTAGGCCACGGCGTCGATCTCCCCGACGATCTGCAGCAACTGCGGGTCGGCGGTCGGAGTGTCGGTGCTGGCGAAGGTGTAGGTGCGGCGCCGGCCGCGCACCAGGGCCGCGGCATCCGCCGTCAGGCTGCGCAGGATTCCGGCGGCCACCGCGTGCAGGTACAGCTGCACCAGCGCACCTCGGGCGCGGTTCACCCCGATGGTGGCGCCCAGCGGGAAGACTTCGTCGGCCGCGACCGCGACGTCGTTGAACACCGTTGTGCCGCTTCCGGTTTGACGCTGACCGATGCCGTCCCAATCGTCGAGGTGCTCGACGCCGGCCCGGTCCACCGGAATCACCACGGCGGTCGGGGCGCCGTCGTCGTCCTGCGCGGTGATCCGCAGGTAGTCGGAGAACTGCGCGCCGGTGCTGTAGAACTTCCTGCCGCGCAACCGCAACCCGTCCTCGGTGGCCACCAGCCGCGTGTCGCGGTTGTTGCCGCCGACGGACTTCTGGCTCTGCTCGGCGTTGGCGCCCCCGATCAGCCCGCCCTCGGCGACCACCGCGATCCAGCGGTCGCTGCCGGGGCGCCGCGGCTTGACCTGCAGCTCCTCGACCAGCGCGTAATGGATCCGCAAAATGTGCGCCAGGTCAGGGTCGGCGGCGGCCAGCGCGACGAGATAGTCGAAGAACTCCGGCGCCGTGAAGCCGGCACCGCCGAGTTCGCGGGCCAACCGCACCGCGCCCAGCCGATGGTCGCGAACAAGCTTGAGCCCACGCAGCGGCGGTTCCGTCGCACCGTCGGCCAACCGCAGACGATAGTCGGCGGCGATCTCGGCGAGTACGTCGCCGATCGCCGCGGGGTCTGCGGGTGTGTCGTGCCGGTGAACTCCAACGGGCATGTGTGACAAAGCCTTCCGGATGCGTCCGTGCCGCGGCGATTCACGGCAACCAGCCCCAGAACCTATGCGCCGCCGGCCGATGCCGACAACGGTTTATAGCGTCACAATTTTTAAGCGGAATGGCGCGTGGTCAGCCATCTTCGGGTCGGCGCCGCGCGCGGCGGTTGCATCGCGCGTGCGCCGACGTAACGTCGTGACTCATGCCTGCCACGCTGTCCGTCGGGATCGAGGTCGCCGGCGATGGGACCGGCGGCCAGTCGCCGGCGTGCGGCGTCGCCGGGCTGGCACATCGCCTGGAATCCGCCGGTGTGCACTACTGGGTGATCGGCGCCGACCGCTCCGAACCGTCCGACGCCGTCGCCCTGGACGCCTCGCTGGTCGCCACCGTCGCGGCCCGGCACAGCACCACGCTGGGCCTGGTGGTGGCCGCGTCCGTGCATCGCGACCACCCCTATAACCTGGCCCGCCGGCTGCTGTCGGTCGAGCATGCGGCGCCCGGGCGCGTCGGCTGGTTCGCCCTCGATGCCGACCGGCGCATCGGGCTTGACGCCGTCGCCGACACCTGGACCGGCGCCGCCCTCGGCCCGGCGCACACCGCGGCGGCGATCGAGGCGGTGCGGACGCTGTGGCGCACGTGGCCGTATGCGTCGGTGGTGGGCGACCGCGCGACCGGCGTTTTCGCCGACACCGCACAGATTCGGCGCGCCGACGTGCACGGCGCCTATCGCATCACCGGGCCGCTCAACGTGCCCGGTTCGCCGCACGGCGACCCGCCGGTGTGGCAGCGGGGCGGTGTCGCCACCGCGAACGCCGACGTGGTCGTCGTCGAGGACGGCGACCCGGCCCCGGATGGCGCGGTCGTCCGGGTGCGGTCGGTCGGCCATGCGGCGCTGGATCGGGTGGCGGCCACGCCGGGCGCGCGCGGCGTGCTGCTGCGGGTCACCCCTGACTCCCTGCCGGCGGTGCTCGACGATGTGGTCGCCGCGGCGCAACGCCGCGGCGTGCTGGCCACGCCCGGCGCCGGCACGCCGCGACAACGGCTCCGGCTTTCCGAACCCGCCGGCCCCGACCTGTCGGCACATCGCCGCGCCTTCGACGGCGCCCCGAATGCGGGAGCCCGCCTGTGAGCGGCCACCAGCGCCGGCTGACGCTCAATGTCAACGTGTTGAACCTGGGCATTCACACCGCATCGTGGCGGCGATCGGCCGAGGCGCCCACCGCGTTCACCGACCCCGGCTACTACGTGCGGATGGCCGAGATCGCCGAGCGCGGAACGCTGGACGCGCTGTTCCTGGCCGACGGACCCGCGTTGCGCGATCACCCCGCCCTGCGCCCGTCGCAGGCCCTGGAGCCGAGCGTGATCCTGGCCGCCATTGCGGCGGAGACGGAGCATCTCGGACTCATTGGGACGTTGTCCTCGACGTTCAACGACCCGGTGGAGCTGGCGCACCGGTTGCTCAGCCTCGATCACCTCAGCGGGGGGCGGCTCGGCTGGAATGTCGTCACCACCTATTCCGAGGCGGCCGGCGGCAACTTCGGCCTCGCCGACCTTCCCGACCGGCAAACCCGATACCGGCGCGCCGCGGAGTTCGTCGACGTGGTGCTGGCCCTGTGGCGCGACGCCGCGGCCGGTGCGGGCGGCATCGACCACCGGGGCGAATTCTTCAGCGTCACCGGCTCGTTGCCGCAGGGCCCGTCCCCGCAACGGCATCCGCTGCTGGTGCAGGCCGGCGGCTCGCCGCAGGGCCGCGACCTGGCCGGGCGCGTCGCGGACGCGGTGTTCAGCGCGGAACTCGACCTGGAGGCCGGCATCGAGCACTACCGCTACGTCAAGGACGTCGCCGCCGCGCACGGCCGCGGCCCCGACGCGGTGCGCATCCTGCCCGGACTCATCACCACCATCGGCAGCAGCCGCGCCGAAGCCCAGCGGCGCTACGACGAGCAGAACGCGCTGCTGCCCGCCGGCCACGACGTCGAGCGGCTGTCACAGACCCTCGGGGCGGACCTGTCGGGACTTCCGCCGGACGAACCGATTCCCGCGCGGCTGCTGGGGGCGGTGCCGGATCCGTCGAAGTTCGTTGGCTCGCTGGGCTTTCGGGAATCGGTGGTGCGCCTGGTGACCAGCCGCGGGCTGACGCTGCGGCAGACCCTGCGCGAGTTCAGCGGCTCGGGCCACCGGGTTATCGTGGGAACGCCGGTCGACGTGGCCGACACCATCGAGCGGTGGTTCTGCGCCGGTGCCGCCGACGGCTTCAACCTGATGCCCGACGTCTTCCCCGACGGTCTGGAGGTCTTCGTCGACGAGGTGGTGCCGATTCTGCGGTCCCGCGGCCTTTTCCGCACCTCGTACACGGACAAGACGCTGCGCGAACGGCTCACCGGCGACCGACACGTCGCCGCGGCGTGAACCCAGGAAAGAAGGTGCACCGTGCCCGCCGAGAAGGGTCAATTTCTCTGGTACATACCGAATACCGTCGAGCCGGGCCATCGAGGCGATGACACCGTCGACGGCTGGGGAAGCCTGGACTATTCGGTCGACCTGGCGCTCCGCGCCGAGCAACACGGCTGGGAAGGCGCGCTGATCGGCACCGGCTGGGGCCGGCCGGACACGTTCACGGTGGCGACGGCGATCGCCGCGCGCACCACCAACTTCGCGCCACTGGTGGCGGTCCGCCCGGGGTATTGGCACCCGGCGCATTTCGCCAGTGCGGCGGCAACGCTGGATCGGCTCAACAACGGCCGGCTGCTGGTCAACGTCGTCAGCGGGGCCGATGACCTGGCCGCCTACGGCGACCCGGAGGTCGACAAGGCGCGCCGCTACGACCGCACCCGCGAATTCATCCGCCTGGTCCGCCGGTTGTGGAGCGAGGACGACGTCACCTTCCGCGGCGAGTTCTACCGTGTCGAACACTCGACGCTGCAGCCGCGCCCGACCGGTGCGGACGAAGGCCGGCACCCCAAGCTCTACTTCGGTGGGGCGTCGGAGGCCGCCGAGCAGGTCGCCGCGACCGATGCCGATGTCCAACTGTTCTGGGGCGAGCCGCTGGACGGCATCGCCGAACGCATCGACAGGCTGAAGTCGTTGTCCGACAAGCTCGGTCGCGAGCACGCGCCACTGGAGTTCGGCCTGCGTGTCACCACCCTGGTGCGCGACACGTCCGAGGAGGCCTGGCGCGACGCCGAGGCGAAGGTCGCCAAGCTGGCCGGCACGCCCACGATGATGCTGCTGCACGACCCGGCGGGGTCCGCGGGCCAGCGGCGGCTGACCGATCTCGCCGGGCGGGGAGAAGTGCTGGATTCCTGCCTGTATACGACGCCGAGCAAATACGGCGGCGAGGGCGCCGGGACGACGTGGCTGGTCGGGTCGGCCGTCGAGGTCGCCGCCGCGCTGCGCAAATACGCCGACCTCGGGGTCACCCACTTCGTGTTGTCGGACACCCCGTACAAGTCGGAGACGGTCCGGCTCGGCGAGCAGTTGTTGCCGCTGCTGCGCCCCACCACCGTCCCGAACTGACCGCCTCAGAGCAGCGCCAGCCCGACGCCCGCCGCGCTGGCCAGACACATCGACGGCCCGTGCGGCACCGTGGCCGTGCCGTCGCCCGGAAGCCGGGCCGCCATCCCCAACGCCGCGGTCAGCAGCGGCGCCGCCAGCGCCGCCAGGAACCATGCGCCCACGCCGAAGCACCCGGTCAACGCGCCCAGGCCGAGGGCCAGCTTGACGTCACCGGCGCCCATTGCGCCCCGCGACGCGCAGTGCACGGCGAGGTAGATCGCGGTCAGCGCGACGGTTCCGGCCGCCGCCGGCGCGCCGCGGCCGGCCAGGGCGGCGGCCGCCAGAATCGTCGCGGCCCCGGTCAGCGTCAGCGCGTTGGGCAGCCGGCGCTCCCGGATGTCATAGCCGCTCAACGCCGCCAGCCAGGCCAGCACCAGACACGCCGCCGCAATTCGCATGCGCGGCAGGCTAATCCGGTGCGGCCACCGCGCAAGTCATGGCCTCGCGCGGCGCGGGCCGCCCGGTGAACTGTTCCACCTGCGCGAAGGCCTGGTGCAGCAGCATCTGCAGACCACTGATCACCCGGCCACCGGCGGCGCTCACCGCGGCGGCCAGCGGCGTGGGCCACGGGTCATAGACGGCGTCCAGCAGCACGCCGATGCGTCCGAAGGTGCCGGCATAGCGCGCGGCCACGTCCGCCGGGATGGTGCTGACCAGCACCTCGGCGCCCGCCACCTCGTCGGCCAGCCCCCCGCCGTCCAGGTCGCAGAACCGGGTCGGCACACCCAGTTCGCCGCCCAGCTCGACCAGCCGGGCCGCCTTGCCGGGGTTGCGGGCCACCACGGTGACGCCGGCGACGCCCAGTTGGGCCAGGCCGGCGACGGCCGCCGGAGCCGTGCCGCCCGATCCACAGACCAGCGCCCATCCAGAGGCCCCACCTGTTGACGCCAACGCCCCACTGACGCCGTCGATGTCGGTGTTGTCGGCCCGCCAGCCGGTCGGCGTGCGGACCAGGGTGTTGGCCGAGCCCACCCGCCGCGCCCGCTCGGTCCGCTCGTCGGCGAAGCGCAGGGCGGCGAACTTGCCGGGCATGGTCACCGACAGCCCGACCCATTCCGGCCCGAGGCCGCCCACCACGCCGGGCAGCTGCTCGGCGTCGCACTCGATGCGCTCGTAGGTCCAGTCATCCAGGCCCAGCGCGCGGTAGGCCGCCAGGTGCAACTGCGGGGACTTCGAGTGGGCGATCGGCTTGCCGAGCACGGCCGCCTTGCGCGGCGCCGGGCTAGCGGGGGGTGCTGTCGAGGACACCGTTGTGCTTAGCCAGCTCGATGTTGGCCAGGTGTTGTTGATAGTCGCGGGTGAACAGCGTCGTGCCCTGCGCGTCGATGGTGACGAAGTACAGCCAGTCACCGGGCTGCGGGTGCTCGGCGGCGTTGAGCGCGTCGGTGCCGGGCGAACAGATCGCGGTGGCCGGCAGGCCCTGCGACACATAGGTGTTCCACGGCGTCTTCTGGGCCCGGTCGGCGTCGCTGGTGGCCACCTCGCGGCGGTCCAGCGGGTAGTTGACCGACGAGTCGAACTCGAGCGTGTGGTGGGCGTGCAGCCGGTTGTAGATGACCTGCGCCACCTTGGCGAAGTCCTGGGAGTTGGACTCCTGCTGCACCAGCGACGCCACCACCAGGATGTCGTAGGGCGACAGGCCCATGGCCTGGGCGGTGTCCACCAGCCCGGACTTGACGTACTCCTCGGCGCCGGCGCCGATCAGGGTGGCCAGGATGGCCTCGGGCGACGCGGACGGATCGATGTTGAAGGTGCCCGGCCCGATCAGCCCCTCGATGCGGCGGTGGTCCTTGCCGAGTTCACCGACGGGTTCGGTGGCCCATGCCGGCACCGCCAACGCCAAGGGAGAACTGTTGGTGGCGGCGGCCCGCAGGCCCTCCACCGGGACGCAGCGGGTGTCCCCGTCCAGGTCGACGCAGGTGGCGCGCGAGATCAGCGTCAGGATTCCCGGCGTCACCACGTTGGTCTTCATGTCGGTGGTGTCGTCGAGCTGACGGCCTTCGGGGATGACCAGCCGGCCCACCCGGCTCTTCGGGTCGGTCAGCCGCGCGACGGCGTTGGCGGCCGGGATCTCGGTGCGCAGCCGGTAGAAACCCGGCTGGATCGCGTTGATGGCGCTGTTGCCGTGCGCGGCGTTGACGAACGCCCGCACCGTCTTGATGACCTGCTGTTTTTGCAGCGTCTCACCGATGTTGGTGGTCGAGTCACCGGCCTGGACCTGAATCACCAGGTCCCGCTTGCCGCTGCCGGTGTAGTCGTCGCCGGGCCCGAACAACGTGTGCCACAGCTTGCCGCCCGCGAAGACGCCGGCGAGCACCACCACGACGAAGATCGCCAGCGCGACCTTGCCGGCGAAGCGCCGCCGCCGGCGGCCCCGCTCGGCCTTTCGGGCGACCCGGCTCGACCTGCGCCCCGACGGCGCGCCCACCGCCTCGGGCTCGGCCCGTTCCCGCCGTGCGCTGTCAACCATCGCTGAGCTCCCCCGCCACCGCCGCGCGGCGCTGATCCAGCCAACTCTGCAGGATCGCCACCGCCGCGGCCTGATCGATCACCGCACGCTGTTCTTTGGCCCGCATCCCGGCCGCGCGCAGCGAGCGCTGGGCGGCCACGGTAGTCAGCCGCTCGTCGGCCAACCGCACCGGCACCGGGGCGATGCGCTGGGCCAACGCGTCGGCCACCTCGATCGCGTCGAGGGCCACGGGCCGGTGCGATCGGCCAGCGTGCGCGGCAATCCGACCACCACCTCGACGGCTTCGTATTCGGCGACCAGCGCGGCCAGCCGCCGCAGGTGCTTGCCGTTGCGGTCGCGGCGCACGGTCTCCACCGGGGTGGCCAGGATGGCGTCGGGGTCGCTGCAGGCCACGCCGATGCGCACGCTGCCCACGTCGATGCCGAGCCGTCGTCCCCGGCCGGGGTCCTGGTGAGGATCGCCGGGCCGGTCAGGCGAGCGGTGCTGTGTCAAGACCACTCAATCGACCCGCGCTATCACGGCGATCTCGGACCGTACCGCGTCGAGCGCTGCGTCGATGCCCGCCGGATCCTTGCCGGATCCCTGCGCCAGGTCCGCCTTGCCACCGCCGCGGCCGTCGACGGTCGCCGCGAGCTGCTTGACCAGGTCGTTGGCGCGAAGCCCCAGGTCCTGGGCGGCCGGATTGGCAGCGACGGCGTAGGGCACCGACCCGCCCTCGCCCTCGGCGATCAGCGCGACCACCGCGGGATCGCTGCCCAGCTTGCCGCGGATGTCGCCGACCAGGGAGCGCAGATCGCCCGCCGTCATCCCGCCGGACATCCGTTGCGCCACCACCCGGACGTTACCGATGCGCTCCGCGCCCGCCGCGGCGTTGGTCGCGGCGGCCCGGGCGCCGGCCAGCCGGGCGCGTTCGAGTTCCTTTTCCGCCGCCTTGAGGCGCTCCACCAGGTTGGCCACCCGGGCGGGCACCTCGTCGGAGGGCACCTTCAGCGTCGACGCCAGCCCCGCCATCAACGCGCGTTCCTTGGCCAGGTGCCGGAACGACTCCAGCCCGACGTAGGCCTCCACCCGGCGCACCCCGGAACCGACCGAGGATTCGCCCAGGATGGTCACCGGCCCGATCTGCGCCGAGTTGTGCACGTGGGTTCCACCGCAGAGCTCCAGCGAGAAGGGGCCGCCGATCTCCACCACGCGCACCTCGTCGGGGTAGGCCTCGCCGAACATGGCCATCGCGCCCATCGCCTTGGCCTTCTCCAGCTGCTCGGTGAACGTGTGCACCTCGAAGTCGGCCTGCACGGCCTGGTTGGTCACCTCTTCGACCTGAGTGCGCTGCTCTTCGGACAGCGGCCCCTGCCAGTTGAAGTCGAACCGCAAATAGCCGGGGCGGTTGAGCGAGCCGGCCTGAATGGCGTTGGGGCCCAGCACCTGTCGCAGTGCCGCGTGCACCATGTGGGTGCCGGAGTGGCCCTGGGTGGCGCCGCGGCGCCACTGCGGGTCGACCGCCGCGACGACGGTGTCGCCCTCGACGAACTCGCCGGACTCGACGTTGACCCGGTGCACCCACAGGGTTTTGGCGATCTTCTGCACATCGGTGACCGCGGCGCGGGCGGTCTCGCCGGCGCCCGTTCCGCTGATGGTGCCCTCGTCGGCGATCTGGCCGCCGGCCTCGGCGTACAGCGGCGTGCGATCCAGCACCAGTTCGACGCGGTCGGCCCCCTCGGTGCCGTGGGTGACCACCGGAACCCGCTTGCCGTCCACGAAGATGCCCAGAATCCTTGCCTCGGAAGTCAATTCGTCAAATCCGGTGAACTCGGTCGGCCCGGCGTCGACCAGCTCGCGGTAGGCGGTCAGGTCGGCGTGGGCGTGTTTGCGCGCGGCGGCGTCGGCCTTGGCGCGCCGGCGCTGCTCGGCCATCAGTTCCCGGAAGCCGACCTCGTCCACGTGCAGGCCGGCCTCCGACGCCATCTCCAGCGTGAGCTCGATCGGGAATCCGTAGGTGTCGTGCAAGGTGAAGGCGTCCGCGCCCGAAATCGACTTCGCGCCAGAGGATTTGGTGGTGCCGGCCACCTCGTCGAACAGCTTCGAGCCCGCCGCCAGCGTGCGGTTGAACGCGGTCTCCTCGGCGACGGCGATGCGCCGGATCCGGTCGAAGTCGGCGACCAGCTCGGGGTACGACGGCCCCATCGCGTCGCGCACCGTGGCCATCAGGTCGCCGACGATGGGCCCCTCGATGTCGAGCAGCCTGGCCGAGCGGATCACCCGGCGCAGCAGCCGGCGCAGCACGTAGCCGCGGCCGTCGTTGCCGGGCGTGACGCCGTCGCCGATCAGGATGGCGGCGGTGCGGCTGTGGTCGGCGATCACCCGGTAGCGCACGTCGTCGTCGTGGTTGCCCACGTCATACCCGCGGGGCGCCCGGGCGGCGGCGGTGTCGATGACCGGGCGCAGCAGGTCGGTCTCGTAGACGTTGTGCACGCCCTGCAGGATGAACGCGACCCGCTCCACGCCCATGCCGGTGTCAATGTTCTTGCGCGGCAACGGCCCCAGGATCTCGAAGTCGGCCTTGCCGGTGCCCTCGCCGCGCTCGTTCTGCATGAACACGAGATTCCAGATCTCGATGTAGCGGTCCTCGTTGGCGATCGGGCCGCCCTCGATGCCGAACTCCGGCCCGCGGTCGTAGTAGATCTCCGAGGACGGGCCGCACGGGCCGGGGATGCCCATCGACCAGTAGTTGTCTTCCATGCCGCGGCGCTGGATGCGATCGGAGGGCAGGCCGGCGATCTCCTGCCACAGCTGCACGGCCTCGTCGTCGTCGAAAAAGACCGTCGTCCAGATGCGTTCGGGATCCAGGCCGTAGCCGCCCTGCTCGACGCTGTTGGTCAGCAGGGTCCAGGCCAGCTCGATGGCGCGGCGCTTGAAATAGTCGCCGAACGAGAAGTTGCCCGCCATCTGAAAGAACGTGTTGTGTCGGGTGGTGATACCGACCTCGTCGATATCGGGCGTGCGGATGCACTTTTGGATGCTGGTGGCGGTCGAGTACTCGGGAGTGCGCGCGCCCAGGAAGTAGGGCACGAACTGCACCATGCCCGCGTTGACGAACAGCAGGTTGGGGTCGTCGAGGATCACCGATGCGCTCGGCACCTCGGTGTGGCCCGCCTTCACGAAATGATCAAGAAACCGCTTCCTGATCTCGTGTGTCTGCACTTTCCAGCCCGCTTCTTTCCGTTACTTCGACGTCTGGCTCCCAGCCTATTCGCCGGGTGTGAGAAGCCCATCTAACGACGCATTTCGACCGCTCACAGTACCTGCCCCGGCGCGCCGGGCGTCCGGCCGCTAACCCTCCAGAAAGCTCAGCCGGACCGAGCGTTGGGGGTTGTCCCGGTTCAGGTCGACCAGGACGATGCTTTGCCACGTGCCCAGCATCGGCTCCCCGCCCGAGACCGGCACCGTCACCGACGGCGCGACGAGCGCCGGCATCACATGGTCGGCGCCGTGGCCCGGGGAGCCGTGCGAGTGCCGGTACCGGTCGTCGCGCGGCAGCAGCCGTTCCAGCGTGTCGACCAGGTCGTCGTCGGAACCGGCACCCGTCTCGATGATGGCCACCCCCGCCGTGGCGTGCGGGACGAACACGTTGCACAGGCCGTCCCCGCGCGACCAGCAGAACCCGCGCACCGCTTCGGTGAGATCGACGATGCGGCGGCGCGAGGTGTCCACGTCCAACACATCGGTATGCACTCGGACAAGCCTACGGCCCGACCGTCGCGACCAGCCAATCGTTTGTGAGCGCGGCCACAGTTGGGCATTGCGGCACGCAACCGGCAGGAGGAAGGTAACTGGTGGGACCGGTGGCGCCACCGGGTCCCGTTAGTTGTCAAGCCCCGACACAGAGAGGGGTCGACCGTGTACGCACGTTCCACCACCATCCAGGCGCAACCCCTGTCGGTCGACATCGGAATTGCGCACGTTCGCGACGTCGTCATGCCCGCCCTCACCGAGATCGACGGGTGCGTGGGGCTGTCGCTGTTGGTCGACCGGCAATCCGGCACCTGCATTGCGACCAGCTCGTGGGAGACCATCGAGGCGATGCGCGGCAGCGCCGAGCGGATCGCGCCCATCCGTGACCGGGCCGCGCTGATGTTCGACGGCAGCGCGCGGATCGAGGAATGGGACATCGCCCTGCTGCACCGCGACCACCCGTCCCGACAGGGTGCGTGCGTGCGCGCCACCTGGCTCAAGGTGGTGCCGGATCAGCTCACCCGGTCGCTGGACTTCTACCGGTCCTCGGTGCTGCCCGAGCTGGAGGACCTCGACGGGTTCTGCAGCGCCAGCCTGCTCGTCGACCACCCCGCGTGCCGCCGGGCGGTCACCTGCTCCACGTTCGACTCGATGGAGGCGATGGCCCGCAACCGCGACCGGGCCAGCGAACTGCGCAGCAGGCGGGTGCGCGAGCTGGGCGCCGAGGTGATCGACGTGGCCGAGTTCGAGCTGGCCATCGCCCACCTGCGGGTGCCCGAGCTGGTCTAGCCGGGCAATCAGGCTGGGCCTAGGGCAAGGCGTCGCCGGGGAACCCGCGGCAGGCGTGCACCTCGTAGGTGAAGACGCCCGCGGCGACCCCGGGGTCCTCGCTCATGATCCCGGTGGTCTCGTCGACCGTCGCGGCGAAGACTCCGACGCCGCAGACGTCGGACTCGTCGCTGACCGGCAGGACCACCGCGAGCACCCCGTCGTCGCGCAGCCCGAAATTGCGCCGGCCGTGCTCCCAGATCACGCCGACCGACGACTCGTCGCCGAACCTGGGGCCGCGCTTGAGGATGACGACGCTGTAGGGCTTGGCGGTGGGCAGCAGCCGGCCCATCTCCTCGTCGGTGAAGACCTTCATGACCGTCCCCTCTTGTTGCGGATGATCGCGCGCAATCGGTCCAGCCGGCCGGTCATTTCGCGTTCACCGCCGCGGCCGGTGGGGCGGTAGTAGTCGACACCGACCAGCTCGTCGGGTGGATACTGTTGCGCGACAACGCCATCCGGGTGATCATGCGAGTACTTGTAGCCCTGCGCGTTGCCCAGCCCGGCGGCGCCCGAATAGTGCCCGTCGCGCAGGTGCGGCGGAACCAGTCCGGCCTTGCCGGCCCTGATGTCGCTCATCGCCGCACCCAGCGCCGTGGTGACCGCGTTCGACTTCGGCGCGGTGGCCAGATAGACCGTGCAGTGCGCCAGGGTGAGCTGCGCCTCGGGCATGCCGATCAGCGCGACGGTCTGCGCGGCCGCGACCGCCACCTGCAGCGCGGTCGAGTCGGCCATGCCGATGTCCTCGCTGGCCAGGATCATCAGCCGGCGCGCGACGAACCGCGGGTCTTCCCCGGCGACCAGCATGCGGGCCAGGTAGTGCAGCGCGGCGTCGACGTCGGAGCCGCGGATCGACTTGATGAAGGCGCTGATGACGTCGTAGTGCTGGTCGCCGTCCCGGTCGTAGCGCACCGCGGCCTCGTCCAGGGACTGCTCGACGGCGGCGACGGTCAACTCGCCACCGGGTTCGGCCGCCCGCACAGTTTCGGCGGCGACCTCCAGCGCCGTCAGCGCGCGCCGGGCGTCGCCGGCGGCCAGCCGCACCAGCAGGTCGACGGCCTCGGGGGCGACGGCGATCTGACCGCCCAGCCCGCGCGGGTCGTCGATCGCGCGCTGCACCACCGCGCGGATGTCGTCGGCGCTCAGCGGCCGCAACTGCAGGATCAGCGAGCGGGACAGCAGCGGCGCCACCACCGAGAAGCTGGGGTTCTCGGTGGTCGCCGCGACCAGCAGCACCACCCGGTTCTCCACGGCCGACAGCAGCGCGTCCTGCTGGGTCTTGGAGAACCGGTGCACCTCGTCGATGAACAGCACCGTCTGCTCGCCGGACAGCAGCGCCCGGCGCGCGGTATCGATCACCGCCCGAACGTCTTTGACACCGGCCGACAGGGCCGACAGCGCCTCGAACCGGCGGCCGGTCGCCTGCGAGATCAGCGCGGCCAGCGTCGTCTTGCCGCTGCCGGGGGGCCCGTACAGGATGGCCGATGCCACGCCCGAGCCCTCGACCAGGCGGCGCAGCGGGGACCCGGGCGCCAGCAGATGGTCCTGCCCGACCACCTCGTCCAGCGATGCCGGACGCATCCGCACCGCCAGGGGGGCGCCGCCCGACACGCCCAGCCCGTGATCGGTTGGCTGCGACGCGCCGGGTAGGTCAAACAGACCGTCGGACACGGCTTCAGGCATACCACGACCGGCCGACGCCCGCGCCGGCCCAGGCACGCAGCCGGCCCCGGCTACGGGCCCCCACCCGGCTACGGGGCGCCGCCCCGGCCCGCGTTCAGCGTCGGTGACGCGTTCGGCTGGGCCTGGAACGCATTCACCAAAAACCCTGTGGCGCTGATCGTTTCGGCTCTCGTCTACGGGGTGCTGTTCGGCATCGCGTCCGCCCTGGTCGGCCTGAGTCAAAGCGTGGGTTCCACCACGAACAGCTCCGACGACGACTACTTCACCTTCACTGCGAACCTCAACGGCGGTGGGCTGGCGCTGCTCATCCTCGGCTATCTGGTCGCCTACCTGGTGGGGGCGTTCGCCCAGTCCGCTTTCCTGTCCGGCTGCCTGGATCTGGCCGACGGACGGCCGGTGTCCATCGGGTCCTTCTTCAAGCCGCGCAACTTCGGCACGGTGTTTCTGGCCGCGCTGCTGGTCGGCATCCTCACCTCGATCGCCTCGGCGTTGTGCTTCCTGCCCGGGCTGATCCTGGGGATCTTTGCCCAATTCACCATCCCCTACGCCATCGACCGGTCCGAGCAGCCGATCAAGGCCCTCACCTCCAGCTTCTCCACCGTCACAGCGAACTTCGGCAACGCCCTGCTGGTCTGGCTGGTCGAGGTGGCGCTGTTCTTGGTGGGCTTCCTGGTGTGCGGCGTCGGCCTGCTGGTGGCGGCCCCGGTCGCCTCCCTGTTCGGGATCTACGCCTACCGCAAGCTATCCGGCGGACATGTGGTCCCGGTGCAGCAGGCGGGATACCAGTCCGGTCCGCCGCCCGGGCCCGCGCCGGCCTAGCGCCGCGCGCAGGTCTTTCGATTACGGCCGCGCTCGCCGCGTTTGCGGTGCGCTGCGCCGGGTCGGCGCGTGTGATGGGATCGGCGATTATGAACATCAAAGTGGCGCTGGGGCTCCCCTCCGGCCACACCTTTGATTGGCCTTTGCCGACATGACATTCGGCACCGGCGCACCGGCTGGACCCGGCTCGATGGCGGGCACCGCACGCTATGACGCCGACCGGCTGCTGGCCGGCTACCGCGCCGCGCGCGCCCAGCAAGCGCTGTTCGACCTGCGGCACGGCCCGGCGAGCGGCTACGACGAATTCGTCGACGGGGACGGCAACGTCCGCCCGGCGTGGGGCGAACTGGCCGACGCCATCGCCGAGCGTGGCCGCGCCGGGCTGGACCGGCTGCGCTCGGTGGTGCGCGACCTGATCGACAACGACGGCATCACCTACACCGACGTCGAGCCCGGCGGCCGGGCCCTAGAGCCCAGACCCTGGCAGCTGGACACCCTGCCGATCGTGCTGTCCGCGGCCGACTGGGAGGTGCTCGAGGCCGGCCTGCTGCAGCGGTCCCGGGTGCTCGACGCGGTGCTGGCCGACCTGTACGGGCCGCGCAGCCTGCTCACCGAGGGCGTGCTGCCCCCGGAACTGCTGTTCGGTCATCCCGGCTACGTGCGCGCGGCCAACGGCATCGAAATCCCGGGCCGTCACCAGCTTTTCATGCACGCCTGCGATGTCAGCCGACGACCGGACGGCGCCTTCATGGTCAACGGCGACCGCACCCAGGCCCCGTCCGGCGCCGGGTACGCGCTGGCCGACCGGCGCGTCGTCGCGCACTCGATTCCCGACCTCTACGAACGAATCGCGCCGCGGCCCACGACACCGTTCGCCCAGGCGCTGCGGCTGGCGCTGATCGACGCCGCACCCGATGACGCCCAGGACCCCGTGGTGGTGGTGCTGTCGCCGGGCATCTACTCCGAGACCGCGTTCGATCAGGCCTATCTGGCCACCCTGCTGGGTTTCCCGATGGTGGAAAGCGCCGACCTGGTGGTGCGCGACGGCATGTTGTGGATGCGCTCGCTGGGCACCTTGAAACGCGTCGACGTGGTGCTCCGCCGGGTCGACGCCGACTACACGGATCCGCTGGACCTGCGCGCCGACTCCCGGCTCGGGGTGGCCGGTCTGGTGGAGGCGCAGCACCGCGGGACGGTGACCGTGGTCAACACCCTGGGCAGCGGGATCCTGGAAAACCCTGGGCTACTGCGCTTTCTGCCCGCCATGGCCGAGCACCTGCTGGCCGAAACCCTGCAGCTGCCCACCGCGCAGGTCTATTGGGGCGGCATCGCCAGTGAACGCTCACACCTGCTGGGCAAGCTGTCGTCGTTGTTGGTGAAGTCCACGGTCGGCGCGGAAACCCTTGTCGGCCCGGCGCTTTCGTCACACCAGCTGAGCCGGTTGGGCGCGCGCATCGAGGCGATGCCCTGGCAGTGGATCGGCCAGGAGCTGCCGCAGTTCTCATCCGCGCCCACCGACCACGCCGGCGTGCTGTCGTCGGCGGGCGTCGGCATCCGGCTGTTCACCGTCGCCCAGCGGGGTGGTTACGCGCCGATGATCGGCGGCATCGGTTATGTGCTGGCCCCCGGGCCGGCCGCGTATGTCTTGAAAACCTCTGCGGCGAAGGATGTCTGGGTGCGGCCCACCGAGCGGGCACGCGCCGAGGCGATCAGCCTTCCGACGCCGGAGGCACCGGCGAAGACGGCCGCGGGCACCTGGGCCGTCAGCTCGCCACGCGTGTTGTCCGACCTGTTCTGGATCGGCCGTTACGGTGAGCGCGCGGAAAGCATGGCGCGGCTGCTCATCGTCGCCCGCGACCGGTTCCACGTCTACCGCCACCATCAGCAGAGCGAGGAAAGCGAATGCGTGCCGGTGCTGATGACGGCGCTGGGCCGCATCACCGGCACCGACATCGCGGCCGACAGCGACGGCGACCACGCCGAGATGATCGCCATCGCCCCGTCCACGCTGTGGTCGCTCACCGTCGATCCGCACCGGCCCGGCTCCCTGGTGCAATCGGTGGAGGGTCTGGCGCTGGCGGCGCGGGCGGTGCGCGACCAGATGTCCAACGACACCTGGATGGTGCTGGCCGGCGTGGAGCGCGCGCTGGCGCTGAAAAGCGAACCGCCGCAATCGCTTTCGGAGGCCGACGCGCTGCTTACCGGGGCGCAGACTCAGACGCTGGCCGGCATGCTGACGCTGTCGGGGGTGGCCAACGAGTCGATGGTGCGCGACGTGGGCTGGACGATGATGGACATCGGCAAGCGGATCGAACGCGGGCTGTGGCTGACGGCGCTGCTGGGGGCCACCCTGACCGTGGTCCGCGGCGCCGCGGCCGAACAAACCATCATCGAGTCCACCCTGGTGGCGTGCGAGTCCTCGGTCATCTATCGGCGCCGCACGGTGGGCAAGGTCAGCGTTGCCGCTATGGCCGAACTGATGCTGTTCGACGCGCAGAACCCGCGGTCGCTGCTGTACCAGGTGGAGCGGTTGCGGATCAACCTCAAGGACCTGCCCGGCTCCTCGGGCTCGTCGCGCCCGGAACGGCTGGTGGATGAGATCGGCACGCTGCTGCGGCGGTCCCATCCCGCCGAGCTGGAACGGGTCAGCGACGACGGCCGCCGCGCCGAGTTGGCGGAGCTGCTCGATGCGGTGCATGTCGAGCTGCGCAACCTGGCCGAGGTCATCACCACCACCCAGCTCACGCTGCCCGGTGGCATGCAACCACTGTGGGGTCCCGGCGTACGCCGGGCGATGCCGGCCTAGCCGGACGGCCATGCGGCCTAGCCGGCGATCGCCGCGGGTCCCCTGGCCTCCGAGGTGATCTCGTCGATCACGGTGTGGATGAACTTCATCTTCTCGAGCACCGCGGCCGGCAGCACGAACGGGTAGAGGTCGTCGTGGCCCATCGAACGGTTCACCATGTTCAGCGACCACGACAACGGCAGCCACATGTCGATGATCGTCTGAAAAGCGCTGGGCCCCAAGACCGGCCGGTCGAAGGTCGCCGTCGCCGGTGCGAATCCGCACCACGCCGAGGTGTCCAGCGCGTCGCGGATGTGCAGGTAGTGGGCGAACGTCTCGGCCCAGTCCTCGGCGGGATGCATGGTCGCATACGACGACACGAAGTCGTCCTGCCATCCCTGCGGCGGGCCGTCGCTGTAGTGGCGGTCCAGCGCCGCCTGGTAGTCGGCGTCGGGATCGCCGAACAGCTCGTTGAACTGCGCCAGGTAGTCGCTCGACGGGGCGATCAAGCGGTAGAAGTAGTAGTGCCCGATCTCGTGGCGGAAGTGCCCGAGCAGGGTGCGGTAGGGCTCGTCCATCTCGACCCGCAGCTGCTCGCGGTGCACGTCGTCGCCTTCGGCCAAATCCAGTGTGATGACGCCGTTGTCGTGTCCGGTCATCACCTTCTCCTTGGCGCTGGACAGCAGATGAAACGCCAGGCCCTGCTGCGGATCCTCGTCGCGGCCGATGATCGGCAGCTTCAGCTCGTGCAACTCGACGATCAGCCGGCGCTTGGCCGCCTCGGCCCGGGCGAACTCGGCCAGCCCGGCGGTGTCGGCGTCGTTGGGGCGCACCGTGGTCAGCGAGCACGACTCGCACAGCCGGCCGTAGTTGTTCTTCGGCACCAGCCAATTGCACTCGGCCAGATGCAGGTTGCCGCACAGCTGGTACTCGTCGGCGTCCACGGCGCCGGCGTGCTCGCCTTCGTTGCCCCGGGCGATCACCAGCAGTGCCATCTGGTTGAGGGAGAAGCCCAGTGCGCTGCCGCACGACAGGCACGCCGAATTCTCGAATGCCAGACGCTGACCGCAGTTGGGGCAGTGGAAATCACGCATAAAGCACATCACCTTCGAAAGGCACCACGTCGACGGCGACGTCGATCACGCTGTGTTCTGAGTTGGTATAGATGATCCCCCGCAGCGGCGGGACGTCGGCGTAGTCGCGTCCCCGGCCCACGACGATGTAGCGCTCGTCGACCATCTGGTCGTTGGTGGGATCAAGCCCCAGCCACTCGAATTGGCCTGCCTGCTGCGGTGTCCACACCGCCGCCCAGGCGTGGGTGGCGTCGATGCCGATCATTCGATCCTTTCCGGGTGGCGCGTCGGTGGCCAGGTATCCGGAAACGTAACTGGCCGCCAGACCGTTGGCTCGCAGGCAGGCGATCGCCAGCCTGGCAAAGTCTTGACATACCCCTTCCCGGGCGGCCAGAACCTCTTTGACTCCGGTGGAAATCGTCGTCGATCCCGACCGGTAGGTGAAGTCGGTGAAGATGCGCGACGTCAGATCCCGCAGCACCTCGATCAAGGGACGGCCGGGGGTGAAACTGGCCGCCGCGTAGTCGCGGATCTCGTCGGTGATCTCGGGCGGATTCAGGTCCAGGGTGAACTCGGTCGCCAGCGCCCCGCTGCGTCCGACCGGACGGGCCGATTCCCACGGTTGGGCCGCCGGCCCGGCGCCGTACAGGTCCGGGCCGGGCGGGTAGACGTCGACGATCGAATCGCTGGTCACCTTCAGGGCGCGGTGCGGCTCGGTGACATGGAAGTAGGAGCTGACGTTGCCGTAGCTGTCCTCGCTGGTGGAGCTGTCGCCGGGGGCCGGCTCGATCATCAGCCGGTGCGCGACGCAGCGCTGCCGCAGCGAGTCGCGCGGGGTGAGGAATCCGCGACCGTAAGAGCTGGTCACGACGTCGGAGTAGCGGTACTCGGTGCGGTGGGTCACCCGATGACGGCGGGCGGCCCCGCCGCCGTGTCCGCCTGGTTCTGCTGGCAAGCGCGTCCTCCTGTCCACCGCTGATCTCATCACATGCCGGCCGCTCGCGTGGGGTCCGCAACCGCGCGGTCGGCCGCCGTTTGCCGATCCGGCGGCACTCACGCCAAAACGGGAGCACAATCGTGTTGTGGCCACGTGGGGCGAGGTCGCCCGCATCGTTGGTGAGCTGGCACTCACCTCCGAGCCGTCACCGCACGACTGGCGGGTCGGCAAGAAGTTGCTGGCCTGGGAGCGGCCGCTGCGGCCGTCGGAGCGTGAGGCGCTGGAACGCAACGGTCTCCCATCCCCACAGGGCGACATCCTCGGTGTCCGGGTGTCCGACGAGGGCGTGAAGTTCGCGCTGATCGACGACGAACCGCGGATCTACTTCACCACCCCGCATTTCGACGGCTATCCCGCGGTGCTGGTCAACCTGGCCGAGATCTCGGTGCGCGACCTCGAGGACCTGATCACCGAGGCGTGGCTGACCCAGGCCCCGCGCAAGTTGGTCCAGGAGTTCCTGGCCGACTCGCGCTGAATCGCTCACACGGTTCGAAGGTCGATGACCCGTTGCAGGTCATCGACGCAGGCGCTGACGACGTCCGCGAGGATCACCTGCGTCTTCTCCCGCGCCCCGGATTGCAGTTGCGCGGCGTGGTGGCGCGCCGAGGCCGTGTACGCGCACGCGCCCGCGGGGTCGGGATCGGCCAGCGCGGTCGCCGCCGCCAGCACCACCAGCACGGTGTGCACGGACTGCGGCAGGCGCTCGCGCCCGCCGTCTTCACCGGGTGCGACGGCGCGGACCAGCTGGAGCACCGAACCGGCCAACAGCGCCACGTGCACGGCCTGATGGTCGGCCGCCGAGATCGCCTCCCGCAGCCCCCAGCGCCGCGGCGCGATGGTGACGACGTGGCGCGCGGTGGTGCGCGCCTCGAGCAGCCCGCTGAGCTGTTCGTGCACCCGGTCGACGGCCGCCAGCGGCCAATCCGGCGGCGGCGCCTTGCGTCCGGCGGCGACGTCCGCCGCCCGCGCCATTACGTCGTGCAGCACGCCGAGCACCCCGACGCGCGCGTTGCGCAGCACCTTGCGCGGGTCTGCGGGGAACAGCAGGACGGCGAAGACGATGGCCACCGCACCACCGATCAGCGCGTCGAAGATACGTTCAAACCCGACGCCGCCGCGGTACAGCGCCAGCACCAGGATCGCCGACACCACCGTCTGGTTGGCGAACATCATCCCGTGCCCGATGAAGCCGCCCCCGATGAACACCGCGGCGCCCAGCGCCACCACGGCGGCGACCCCGATGGGCACGTCCCCCGGCCCGAGCAGGCCCTGCACCAGCGAGCCCACCCCGATGCCCAGGGTCACCCCGATCATCATCTGGATGGCGCGCTGCGCCCGGAGCACGTTGCTGGTCGACAACGACACCGCGGCGGCGATCGGCGCGAAGAACGGCTGCGGGTGCTGCAGGACGTCGTGGGCTAAATACCAGGACAGGCCCGCGGCCACCGCGGTCTGCACCAGGTTGAACCAGACCGTCCGCAGCCGCTTACTGCCGGCACGCGCGACCGCGGCAACCAACGAGGGCGCCGCCGGTCGCGAAGTGCCCACCGGCTAGGTCCGGATTAACTCGAACAGCGGGATCACCCGGCTGGTCTTGGCCTGGTACTCGGCGAAGCCCGGCGCGACGGCGGTGACCTTGTCGAAGAGCGCGGCGCGCTCGTCGGCGGGCAACTCGCGCGCGGTCACGTCGAACGCTTGCACCCCCTGCGGAGCGCCGACCTCGACCCGCGCCTGGGGGTTGGCCCGTAGGTTGTGCACCCAGGCCGGGTCCTTGGGCGCGCCGGCGAAGGAGCCGATGATGATGAGCTTGCCGTCGATCTCGAAATAGGCCAGCGGCGACACCCGGGGCTGGCCCGACTTGGCGCCGGTGGTGTGCAGCAACAGCAGGCTGGCGCCCTCGAACTGGCCGCCGACCTTGCCGTCGTTGGCCCGGAATTCGTCGATGATGCTCTTGTTGAATGCGTTGACGTTCTCGGCGTCAGGGGTTTGAGTCATGCCCGGTCAACCTTGCCCGGCTCGGCGTCTATTCCGCTCGACAAACACCCGGACACGGTAATGGGTTTTGACGGCGGCTGAAAGCCGCCGATGAAACGGCGACCTCACGGCCAGGCCGAGGCAAAGGTGATCACCAGGACATCGCGCTGGGCCGGCATCGAGCCGTCGATCGGCCGGATCGGGGACACTCCGTGCAGGGTGCGACGGTCGTCGCCCAGCAGCAACGCGCCGGGATCGGCCAGCGTCGTCACCAGCAGCTCTCGGCCGTCGGCGTCGCACACCGTGCTCTCGCCGCCGCTGGCGTTGCGCCGCCCCACCAGCAGGGAGCTGACCAGGGTGACGCCGTCGCGGTGCATGCCCTCGGGCGTCGGGCGCCCGCCCTGCTCCATCGAGGACAGGGTGCGAAACGGATGCACCTTGACGTTCCAGTTCACGACGTCGTCCAGGGCCGACGCGACCCGGGACAGTAGCCCGATCACCTTGTACAGCAAGGGATCCCCGGCGAACGCGGCCGTCAGCGGCTCAAACTCGCGCTGCCTGCCGACGTAGAGGGGGTTGGAGTCCTCCGGCTGCACGAACGTGTGCTCGGGAATGGGGCGCAGCGCCCCGTCACGAAACGAGTACTGGCCGTAGCGACGCAGCCGCCGCACCCCCAACTCCGCCGCGTACGCGTCGGGCGCCAGCCGTTCCCAGTGCCGGGCGAACCGCTTCCAGTCCTCACGCCCCGCACCCAGGCTTCGCTTCACCTCGACGGCGGGCAGCAGCGCGGCTCCGGCCATGGCAACCTGCTGGGCCGCGGCGGCCACCGGGTCGGCGTTCGCCCGCTGCACGGAAAGAATGCGGGTCACCGCGCGGGGATACCGCACCGGGCGAGCCGCAAACCCGCTCGCCTGCGGGGTAACGCTGCCGGGCCGGGCGCATCTCGGGCAGGATATGCAGCATGGCCGATCAACCCGAGGTGCGCAGCGACAAAATCACCGTGCCGCAACGCATGGACGCGAACCACGTGCGCGCGCTGGCGATGCAGAAGGCGCAACACAAGGTGAGGCGGGGCCACCGGGTGTCCGATCTGGAACTCGGTGACAGCAGCCCGGCTGGCGGCCAAGACGTGGAGTGGTCTTACACCTACCGAGTGGTATAGGCGCCGCTAACCGCGCCCGGGCTTGGCGTCTATCCCGGACTCCTTGCGCTGCTGCGCGGTGATCGGCGCGGGCGCCTCGGTGAGCGGGTCGACGCCGCCGCCGGTCTTCGGGAAGGCGATGACCTCGCGGATCGAGTCGACGCCGGACAGCAGCGCGTTGATCCGGTCCCAGCCGAACGCGATGCCGCCGTGCGGGGGCGCACCAAAGGTGAACGCCTCCAACAGGAATCCGAACTTCTCCTGGGCCTCGGCGTGGTCCAGGCCCATCACCGCGAACACCCGTTCCTGGATGTCGCGGCGGTGGATACGAATCGACCCGCCGCCGATCTCGTTGCCGTTGCAGACGATGTCGTACGCGTCGGCGAGCACGTTGCCGGTATCGGTCTCGATGTCGCCCTCGTGGCCGGGCTTCGGCGAGGTGAACGCGTGATGCACGGCGGTCCACGCCCCCGAGCCGACGGCCACGTCACCCGCGGCGGTCGCGTCGTCGGCCGGCTCGAACAGCGGCGGGTCCACCACCCAGACGAACGCCCAGGCGTCCGCGTCGATCATGCCCAGCCGGTGGGCGATCTCGCCGCGCGCGGCCCCCAGCAGCGCCCGCGACGGCTTCGGCGGACCGGCCGAGAAGAAGACGCAGTCGCCCGGCTTGGCCCCGACGTGGGCGGCCAGGCCGTCACGTTCGGCGTCGGACAGGTTCTTGGCGACCGGACCCCCCAGCGTGCCGTCGTCGGCGATCAGCACGTAGGCCAGTCCGCGGTGACCGCGCTGTTTGGCCCACTCCTGCCAGCCGTCCAGCGTGCGCCGCGGCTGTGATGCCCCACCGGGCATCACCACCGCACCGACGTATGGGGCCTGGAAGACGCGAAATGTGGTGTCTTTGAAGAACTCTGTGCAGTCGACCAGCTCGAGGCCGAAGCGCAGGTCGGGCTTGTCGGAGCCGAATCGCCGCATCGCGTCGGCGTAGCTGATCCGTGGGATGGGTCTGGGAATCTCATACCCGATCAACGCCCACAGCGCGGACAGGATCTCCTCGGAGATGGCGATGATGTCCTCGGCGTCGACGAAGCTCATCTCCATGTCGAGCTGGGTGAACTCCGGCTGGCGGTCGGCGCGGAAATCCTCGTCGCGGTAGCAGCGGGCGATCTGGTAGTAGCGCTCCATGCCGGCCACCATCAGCAACTGCTTGAACAGCTGCGGACTCTGCGGCAGGGCGTAGAACGAGCCGGGGTGCAGGCGGGCCGGCACCAGGAAGTCGCGCGCGCCTTCGGGGGTCGAGCGGGTGATCGTCGGGGTTTCGATCTCGACGAAGTCATGCTGGGCGAGCACCGACCGCGCCGCGGCATTCACTTTGGAGCGCAACCGGATTGCCTCGGCCGGCCCGTCGCGGCGCAGGTCCAGATAGCGATACTTGAGCCGCAGCTCCTCGCCGGCGGGCTCGTCGAGCTGGAATGGCAGCGGCGCGCTCTCCCCCAGCACCGTCAGCGACGTGGCGTTGACCTCGATGTCACCGGTGGCGATCTCGGGGTTGGCGTTGCCCTCCGGGCGGATCTCGACCACACCGGAGACCGCGACGCAGAACTCGGCGCGCAACCGGTGCGCCTGGGCCAGCACGTCCTCGGCGCGGAACACCACCTGGGCGATCCCCGAGGCGTCGCGCAGATCGATGAAGATGACGCCTCCGTGGTCGCGGCGGCGGGCCACCCAGCCCGCCAGCGTCACCTGCTGCCCGGCGTCGCTATTCCTCAGCGAACCCGCGGCATGACTGCGCAGCACAAAAGACTCCTCCTCTTCACCTGGCCAGAACGAGTGCCCAGTCTAAAGGAGGTAATTTCGGTGGCATCGCCACAGACGCTGCTACCAACATCGCCCTGGTCGGTCCCGGCGCCGTCGGCACGACGGCCGCCGCCCTGCTACATCGGGCCGGCCACTCCGTCATCGTGTGCGGGCGCACCCCGCGCGACGTGATCGAAGTGCGACCCGACGGCGCCGACCCGATCGTCGTGCCGGGTCCCGTGCACACCGATCCGGCCGAGGTGACCGGGCCGGTGGACGTCGTGTTGCTGGCCGTCAAGGCCACCCAGACCGAGGCGGCGGGCGGCTGGCTGGCCCGGCTGTGCGACGTCCACACCATCGTCGTGGTGCTGCAAAACGGTGTGGAGCAGGTCGAACAGGTGCAGCCGCTGTGCCCCCAATCGCCCGTCATCCCCGGGATCGTGTGGTACTCGGCCCAGATGCAGCCCGAAGGCTGGGTGCGGTTGCGCACCGAACCGGCCCTGGTGCTGCCCAGCGGGCCGTCGGCGGAGGCCGTCGCCGAGCTGCTGCGCGACGCCGGGTGCCGGGTGGACTGCGACCCCGATATCATCACCGCGGCCTGGCACAAGCTGCTCACCAATGCCCTGGCCGGCTTCATGGCACTGGCGCGCAGGCGGTCCGGGATGTTCCGCCGCGACGACGTCGCCGCCTTGGCGCGCCGCTACGTCGCCGAATGCCTGGCCGTCGCGCGGGCCGAGGGCGCCCGGCTGGCCGACGGCGTGGTCGACGAGTTGGTGGACATGTTCCGCAACGTCGCCGAGGACATGAGCACCTCGATCCTGACCGACGCCGAACATCAGCGGCGGATGGAATGGGACATCCGCAACGGCGTGATCATCCGCAAGGGCCGGGCCCACGGCCTGGCCACGCCGATCAGCGACGTGATAGTGCCCTTACTGGCCGCGGCCAGCGACGGCCCCGGCTAGATTGATTTCATGTTCCCCTGCGAGCGCGTGGATCTGAACTTCATCGACTCGGCACCGTTCGTCTTCAGCAACAGCGTCGACCTGGCCATCACCCCCGAGCAGCTTTTCGAGGTGCTCTCCGACGCCGGGTCCTGGCCGCGGTGGGCGAAGGTGATCACGAAGGTGACCTGGACCAGCCCGGAGCCGCGCGGGGTGGGGACCACCCGCGTCGTCGAGATGCGCGGCGGCATCGTCGGCAACGAGGAATTCCTCGCCTGGGAACCGTTCACGCACATGGCGTTTCGATTCAACGAATGCTCCACCCGGTCCGTGGCGGCCTTCGCCGAGGATTACCGGGTGCAGGTCATCCCGGGCGGCTGCCGGCTGACGTGGACCATGGCCCAGAAGCCGGCCGGCCCGGTGAAGCCGGCGATGGTCGTGGTGGGGCCGCTGCTGAACCTGGCCCTGCGCCGCTATCTGCGAAACCTGCGCAGCTACACCGACTCCCTTGCGACCCGGCAACGTTAGGAGAGCGTCGTGACCTTCAACGAGGGCATGCAGATCGACACCAGCACCGCGTCGTCGTCCGGTGGTCTGCGGGGAGTTCATGACGCGGCCGGGGTCGACGCCCAAAAACAGCGCCCCGATGAGAATGAGCAGCCCCAGGCCGCCACCCCCGACCGTCATGAACTCCCCGCAGACCAACACCGGCGGGTACTCGGCGCCCGGATTCGACCTGAGCCAGTGCAAGACCGGCG
>NZ_LZKV01000072.1:0-25198 GCF_001672995.1 Mycobacterium sp. 1482292.6
CCGGCCCGGCGAACCGGTCACCGCCGGCGAGCCGTTGTTCACCCTCTACACCGACACCCCGGAGCGTTTCGGTGCCGTCGCGCAGGGTGTCGGCGGGGTCGCGGTCGGCGATCCCGGCCAGCTCCAGCATCTCGGAGGCCAGCCGCAGGGTCAGCTCGACGACGTCGGGCGGCCCGCCCCCAGCCAGCACCTCGAGCGACTCGGCCACTTCGAGGGCGTTGCCGACCGTGGCGCCCAGCGGCCGGTTCATGTCCGTCAGCAGCGCGCTGGTGGGCACGCCGTGCGCCGCCCCCAGCTCCGCCATGGTGTGCGCCAGCTCGCGCGACTGCGCTTCGGAGTCGGTGAACGCCCCGGAACCGACCTTCACGTCGAGCACCAGCGCGCCGGCCCCCTCGGCCAGCTTCTTGCTCATCACCGAGCTGGCGATCAGCGGCAGCGACTCGACCGTGGCGGTGATGTCGCGCAGCGCGTACAGCTTGGCGTCGGCCGGGGCCAGGTCGCCGGCGGCGAAGATGGCCGCGCCGAGGACGCGAAGCTGCTCGCGCACCCGCCGGTTGGACAGCTGGGCGGTGAACCCGGTGATGGATTCCAGCTTGTCCAGGGTGCCGCCGGTGTGGCCGAGCCCGCGGCCCGACGCCTGCGGGACCGCGGCTCCGCAGGCGGCGACGACGGGCACCAGCGGCAGGGTGATCTTGTCCCCCACCCCGCCGGTGGAGTGCTTGTCGACGGTGGCCAGGCCCAGGTCACCGAAATCGAGCGTGTCCCCCGACGCCAGCATCGCCGCCGTCCACCGGGCGGTCTCGGCGCGGTCCATGCCGCGCAGCAGGATCGCCATCAGCAGCGCCGCCATCTGTTCTTCGGCCACCCGGCCGTCGGTGTAGGCGCCGATGACCCAGTCGATGGCGGCGTCGGACAACCGGCCGCCGTCGCGCTTGGTCCGGATCACCGTGGGCGCGTCGAACGCGGGGTCAGCCAAGTGGCTCCCCGGGGCTCAGGGTGTCGTCCCGTTCTCTTTGACGAACGACGCCAGCGCGCCGACGAGCTGGGTGGAGAACGGCAGTGGCTTCGGGTAATTGACCGGCGTTCCGCTGGCGTCCTCTTTCAGGACGTGGTTCACCCCGGTCAGGTGGACATAGTCGGTCTTGGTGCCCGCGCTGGTCAGGCCTGACACCAGGGAATCGACGTCCTGGCAGGTGATCTGCAGATCGGCGTCGCTGCAGGTGACCAGCACCGGCATGTTGCGCGGCAGCTTCGCCGCCAATGCCTGCGGGTCGATCGCGTCCTCCTGCAACAGGGCGTGCGCATTGGCGGCGTTGATCACCGACTTCAGCCCGGGCGGTTCGTCGGGCGGGACCTGGCCGGTCGCGCGGAACTGCTGTATCGCGTTGTCGATCGCCGCGGTGCTTTCGGCGGCCCGCGCCGCGGCGACGCGTCCAGACCTGACGGCGGCGTCGGCCTGGGCGTGGGCCTGCTCGGACACATGGTCGAGGATGCGGCGGCTCGCCGGTTCCACCAGGCCCAAGGACTGCACCGCGGGAACCGTCCCGGGCGCGGCGGTGGCCAGCATCATCGCGTAGAGGGCGCCTTCGCTGTGGCCGAGCGCCATCAGATGAGTCCGGTCGATGCCGGATTGGTTGGCCAGGAAGTTCAACGCGGCGGCCGCCTCGTCTTTGAACACGCCGATGTCGACCTTCGCCGGGTCGGTGGCGTAGGGGCCGAGCCCGGTCTGACCGGTGCCCAGCTTGTCGTAGCGCAAGCTGGCGACGCCGTCGTCGGACAGCGCCCGCGCCAGATTCCGCAGCGTGTCGACCTGACCCGGCATGGCGGCCGAGTCACCGTTGCGATCCGTCGGCCCACTGCCGGCGATCAGCAGCGCCGCCGGCACCGCCCGCCCATGCCCCGCCGGATGATGGAACGTGCCGTACACGGTCATGTCCGCGACCGGGAAGGAGACGGAGTCCTCCACCCAGGACGACGACGCCGGCGCCGGCGACGAGGTCCCCGACGGCGGCTTTGCGGCGGGTGACTGCGACGCGCATCCCGCGGCTCCCATACTCGCCGCGATCAGCACCGCAACAAAAAGCCTGGGCAGCGATCCCATCGGCGGCGCGCTCCCCCGTTGCACACGGATGACGGTAAGCCGACCGGCAACACTCAGCAAGCGACCGCGTGCATCAGTCGCGCCCGCGGGCCAGGTCGTCGGGCCCGAAAGCGTCCGGCAGCAGGTCGCCGAGCCGGCGCGGCCCGCGCGGATGGTCGATCAGCAGCTCGGGGCCGCCGTGTTCGGCCAGCACCTGGCGGCACCGCCCGCACGGCATCAGCACCGATCCCCGCCCGTCCACGCACGCCAGCGCCACCAGGCGCCCACCGCCGCCCGAATGCAGGGCGCACACCACCGCACACTCGGCACAGAGACCGAGGCCATATGAGATGTTCTCCACATTGCAGCCGGTCACCACCCGGCCGTCATCGACGAGCGCGGCCGCCCCGACCCGGAATCGCGAGTACGGTGCGTAGGCACCCTCGGCGGCATCTATTGCCTTGTCCCGCAACATCTTCCAGTCGATCTCAGGCGTCATGAATCCCCGCTCACCGATGGCCGATTCCGACAGTCACCCTATCCGCAAAACGGTATTTCGCTTGACGGACATTGTCCCAAGTCACAGCGTGTCCGAGCTAAGCTCAAGTGCCCGGCGTGACCGACGTTGAGGCCGGAAGAAGGCGCAGGACTGGGGTGACACTGGGGTGACTACGCAACCGACAACCGCGGATCCGGCGGCTCCGGCTCCCTCGCGCAAACGCAGGCCACCACGCACGCTGTACCGGGGCGACCCAGGCATGTGGTCGTGGGTGCTGCACCGGATCAGCGGCGCGACGATCTTCTTTTTCCTGTTCGTCCACGTCCTGGACGCCGCGATGCTGCGGGTCAGCCCGCAGACCTACAACGCGGTGATCCACGATTACCAGATGCCGGTCGTCGGGCTGATGGAATACGGCCTGGTCGCGGCGGTGCTCTTTCATGGCCTGAACGGGATCCGGGTGATCCTGATCGACTTCTGGTCCGAGGGCCCGCGCCATCAAAGGTTGATGTTCTGGATCGTCGGCGTCGTGTTCCTGCTGCTGATGGTTCCGGCCGGCGTGGTGACGGTCATCCACATGATGGAGCACTTCCGATGAGCGGCCCGGATTTGCAGCTCGGTCGCGGCGAGCTCGCCCCGGTCAAACAGCGCCTGTATGACCGCCCCGCCAGCCTGGACAACCCACGCTCCCCGCGGCGGCGGGCCGGCATCCCCAACTTCGAGAAGTTCGCGTGGCTGTTCATGCGGTTCTCCGGGATCGCGCTGTTCGTGCTGGCGATCGGGCACCTGTTCATCATGTTGATGTGGGATAACGGCGTTTACCGCATCGACTTCAACTATGTGGCGCAGCGCTGGGCGTCGCCGTTCTGGCAGTTCTGGGACCTGGCGCTGCTGTGGCTGGCGCAGCTGCACGGCGGCAACGGCCTGCGCACCATCATCGACGACTACAGCCGCAAGGACAGCACCCGCTTCTGGCTCAACAGCCTGCTGTTGTTGTCGATGGGGTTCACGTTGGTGCTGGGCACCTACGTGCTGCTGACATTCGACCCGAATATCGGAGGCTGATCGATGATCCAGCAACACCGGTACGACGTGGTGATCGTCGGCGCGGGTGGTGCCGGCATGCGGGCCGCGGTGGAGGCGGGCCCGCGGGTGCGCACCGCGGTGCTGACCAAGCTCTACCCCACCCGCAGCCACACCGGGGCGGCGCAGGGCGGCATGTGCGCGGCGCTGGCCAACGTCGAAGAGGACAACTGGGAATGGCACACCTTCGACACCGTCAAGGGCGGCGACTACCTCGCCGACCAGGACGCGGTGGAGATCATGTGCAAGGAAGCCATCGACGCGGTGCTCGACCTGGAGAAGATGGGGATGCCGTTCAACCGCACCCCGGAGGGCCGCATCGACCAGCGCCGCTTCGGCGGGCACACCCGCGACCACGGCAAGGCCCCGGTGCGCCGGGCCTGCTACGCCGCCGACCGCACCGGCCACATGATCCTGCAGACGTTGTATCAGAACTGCGTGCGCCACGACGTCCAGTTCTTCAACGAGTTCTATGCGCTGGACCTGGTGCTCACCCAGACCCCGAGCGGGCCGGTGGCCACCGGCGTGGTGGCCTATGAGCTGGCCACCGGCGACATCCACGTCTTCCACGCCAAGGCGGTCGTGCTGGCCACCGGCGGTTCGGGCCGGATGTACAAGACCACCTCCAACGCGCACACGCTGACCGGCGACGGCATCGGCATCGTCTTCCGCAAGGGACTTCCGTTGGAGGACATGGAGTTTCACCAGTTCCATCCGACGGGCTTGGCCGGCCTGGGCATCCTGATCTCCGAGGCGGTGCGCGGTGAGGGCGGCCGGTTGCTCAACGGCGAGGGTGAGCGCTTCATGGAGCGCTACGCCCCGACGATCGTTGACCTGGCGCCGCGCGACATCGTGGCCCGCTCCATGGTTTTGGAGGTTCTGGAGGGTCGCGGCGCTGGCCCACACAAGGATTACGTCTACATCGACGTCCGCCACCTCGGTGAGGACGTGCTGGAGGCCAAGCTGCCCGACATCACCGAGTTCGCCCGCACCTACCTGGGCGTGGACCCGGTGCACGAGTTGGTTCCCGTCTACCCGACCTGTCACTACGTGATGGGCGGCATCCCCACCACCGTGACCGGACAGGTGTTGCGGGACAACACATCTACGGTGCCGGGCCTGTACGCGGCCGGCGAGTGCGCGTGCGTGTCGGTGCACGGGGCCAACCGGCTGGGCACCAATTCGCTGCTGGACATCAACGTGTTCGGCCGCCGGGCCGGCATCGCCGCGGCGTCGTACGCGCGGGGCCACGACTTCGTGGACATGCCGCCGGAACCGGCGGCGATGGTGGTGGGCTGGGTCGGCGACATCCTCTCCGAGCACGGCAATGAGCGCGTCGCCGACATCCGCAACGCGTTGCAGCAGTCGATGGACAACAACGCCGCGGTGTTCCGCACCGAGGAGACGCTCAAGCAGGCGCTCACCGACATCCACGCGCTGAAGGAGCGCTACGCCCGAATCAGCGTGCACGACAAGGGGAAACGGTTCAACAGCGACCTGCTGGAGGCCATCGAACTGGGCTTCTTGCTGGAGCTGGCCGAGGTCACCGTGGTCGGTGCGCTGAATCGCAAGGAGTCGCGCGGCGGCCACGCCCGCGAGGACTACCCCAACCGCGACGACGTCAACTTCATGCGCCACACCATGGCCTACAAGCAGGGCAGCGATCTGCTGAGCGACATCGCGCTGGACTTCAAGCCGGTGGTGCAGACGCGCTACGAACCGAAGGAACGGAAGTACTGATGGCCGAGAGCGTCGGAACCGAAGAGGCAGCCGAGGTCGAGACCAGCCTGGAACCGCCGCTGCCGGCGATTCCGGACGGGGCGGTGATGGTGACCGTCAAGATCGCCCGGTTCAACCCCGACCAGCCCGACGCCTACGCGGAAACCGGTGGCTGGCAGAGCTTTCGGGTGCCGTGCCTGCCCAGCGACCGGATGCTCAACCTGCTGATCTACATCAAGAGCTACCTGGACGGCACGCTGACCTTCCGGCGTTCCTGCGCGCACGGCGTGTGCGGCTCGGACGCCATGCGGATCAACGGCGTCAACCGGCTGGCATGCAAGGTGCTGATGCGCGACCTGCTGCCCAAGGAGCCGGGCAAGCAACTCACCATCACGGTCGAGCCGATCCGTGGGCTGCCGGTGGAGAAGGACCTGGTGGTCGACATGGAGCCGTTCTTCGACGCCTACCGCGCGGTGAAGCCGTACCTGATCACGACCGGCAACCCCCCGACCCGCGAACGCATCCAGAGTCCGACCGACCGCGCCCGCTACGACGACACCACCAAGTGCATCCTGTGCGCGGCGTGCACCACCAGCTGCCCGATCTTCTGGCACGAGGGCAGCTACTACGGCCCGGCGGCGATCGTCAACGCGCACCGGTTCATCTTCGACAGCCGCGACGAGGCCGCCGCTGAGCGCCTGGACATCCTCAACGAGGTCGACGGCGTGTGGCGCTGCCGCACCACGTTCAACTGCACCGAGGCCTGCCCGCGCGGCATTCAGATCACCAAGGCGATCCAAGAGGTCAAGCGCGCGATCATGTTCTCGCGCTAGGCGTTTCGCGGCGACACGTCGTCAGATCAGGGCTTCGACTCCCCGGTACGAGTACCCGCGACGTGCGCCGGCCCGACGCGGTCGTCGCCGAGGTCGGTTTCCGGCATTTGTGAAGCGGGTTGCTCGTCCGCCGGGGACTGAGTCGCCCCGCCCGGGGTATCCGACGGGCTGGCCGACGTGTAATCGGGATTCGTCTCCGGTCTCGTGGCGCCGCCCGCGCCTCCCGAGTCACCCGAGTCACCCGCGGCACTCTGTTGGCGTCCCTCGTAGGGCGGGATCGCGCTTCCGGTGTCCTGCGGGGGCAATTCGCCGGTGCCGCTGTAGACATCGGACGCGGTCGGATCGCTCATCGGCGGATTCGCGTCTTCGTCCACGGTGCCCACCGGACGATCTGCCCCGCCGGGCTCGGGAGTGTCCGTGCCGGTGTCGCGCGCACCGCTGCCCAGCTCGGGATCGTCGAAATGTTCCAGCCTCGAATCGTCGGACTGTTGATCGTTTTGAGAGGTCATCTTCAATCTCCTCACCCTCTCGCTACCCCGCCGCGCCGGTTGGCGCGACGAGGGTGAGGTCCGGGTACCCGGACCTCACCGCGGGAAACACCTGCTCACCACCGGCGCCTCGCCGGACCTGTCACACAACGCGTGGCCGCCTCGTCTGATCGGTATGACACAGAAAACCCGCATCGAGCCCCTGCCCCCCAAGCGCACCGGGTTGCTGACCCGGGCCATGTACCGGATCGCCAAGCGGCGCTACGGCCAGGTTCCCGAGCCGTTCGCCGTGGCCGCACATCATCGCAAGCTGATGATCGCCAGCGCCCTGCACGAGACGATGGTCGACCGGGCGTCGAAAACGCTGCCCACCAGCGTGCGCGAGCTGGCCGTGTTGTGGACCGCGCGCCAGGTCGGCTGCTCGTGGTGCGTCGACTTCGGATCGATGCTGCAGCGCCTGGACGGCCTGGACATCCAGCGCCTCAAGGACATCGACAACTACGCCACCTCAACGGCATTCACCGACGACGAGCGCGCGGCCATCGCCTATGCCGCCGCGATGACCACCGATCCGCACACCGTCACCGACGAGCAGGTCGACGATCTGCGGGCCCGCTTCGGCGACGCCGGTGTGTTCGAGCTGACCTATCAGATCGGGTTGGAGAACATGCGGGCCCGGGTGAATTCCGCACTCGGCATCACCGAGCAGGGCTTCAATTCCGGTGACGCGTGCCGGGTTCCGTGGGCTAACCAGCTCGACGAGCCCGCAGCGGGGAGCCGGTGAATTTGTCGGGATTGGCGATATCCCATAGGGCGCAGACCTTTCCGTTGCGCACGGTCGCGGCCATGATCCGCGGCATCAGCTCGCGGTAGCCGTCGCTGGCGGGGCAGCCGGGCGTGTAACCCCCGAGCTCGCCGTTGACCAACCCCAGCTGATACGAGGTGAACATCGCCGGGCCGTAGCGCTGGGCCAGGCCGAAGAAGAACCGGGCCACCTTGTCGGCGCCGTGGATGACGTTGATTGCGGTGGGCGCCTTGCCATTCGCATCGCCCGTCAGGACCACGTCGGGGTGCAGCAGCGCCACCACGGCTTCCAGGTCCCCTGCGGCCATGGCGGCCAGCAATTTGCCGACCACCTCGGCGTGCGCCGGATCGGGCTTGGGTGCGGGCTCGGCCGAGACGGCCTTGCGGGCCCGCGACGCCAGCTGCCGCGCGGCGGCCTCGTTGGTGCCCAGCACCTCGGCCACCTCCGCGAACGGCACGGCGAACCCGTCGTGCAGCACGAAGGCGACCCGCTGATCCGGTGACAACCGCTCCAGCACGACCATCGCGGCGAACCGCGCGTCCTCGCCGGCCACCACCGCGGACAGCGGATCGGCTTCCGAAGCGGTGGAGCCGAACCCGGTGACCACCGGCTCGGGCAGCCAGTTGCCGGTGTAGCTCTCGCGGCGGTGCGCGGCCGAGCGCAGCCTGTCCAGGCCGAGCCTGCTAACCACCGTGGTCAGCCAGGCCCGCAGGTCGGCGATCTCTGCCTTGTCGGGCTCCTGCCGGTGCCAGCGCAGCCAGGCGTCCTGGACGATGTCCTCGGCGTCGGCCACCGTGCCGGTGAGCCGGTAGGCCACCGCCATGAGATGGGGCCGTAGCGACTCGAACTCGCTGACCTGCTGCGCTGCGGTCATGTCGCGAGGTTACGCTCACCAACAACATGACTGACAACCTCTGGCTGCACTTCGCCCGGCACGGCCCGGACATCACGCCGCCGATCATCACGCGCGGCGAGGGTGTCACCATCTACGACGACCGCGGCAAGAGCTACCTCGACGGCCTGTCCGGCCTGTTCACCGTCCAGGTCGGCCACGGCCGCGCCGAGCTCGCCGAGGTCGCCGCCCGCCAGGCGAGCACGCTGGCGTTCTTCCCACTGTGGGGCTACGCCACTGCACCGGCGATCGAGCTGGCCGAACGCCTCGCCGGCCACACCCCGGGCGATGTGAACCGGGTCTTCTTCACCACCGGCGGCACCGAGGCCGTCGAGACCGCGTGGAAACTGGCCAAGCAGTACTTCAAGCTCACCGGCAAACCCGGTAAGCACAAGGTGATTTCGCGCTCAGTCGCCTACCACGGCACCACCCAGGGCGCGCTGGCCATCACCGGGCTGCCGAAATACAAGGCCCCGTTCGAGCCGGTGACGCCCGGTGGCTTCCGGGTGCCCAACACCAACCTCTACCGGGCGCCGGAGACGCTGCGCACCGACCCGAAGGCGTTCGGGCGGTGGGCCGCCGACCGGATCGCCGAGGCCATCGAGTTCGAGGGCCCCGACACCGTGGCCGCGGTGTTCCTGGAGCCGGTGCAGAACGCCGGCGGCAGCATCCCGCCTCCCCCAGGCTATTTCGAGCGGGTGCGCCAGATCTGCGACGAATACGACGTACTGCTGGTCTCCGACGAGGTGATCTGCGCGTTCGGCCGGATGGGGTCGATGTTCGCCTGCTCGTCGGACATCGGCGACTTCGGCTACGTGCCCGACATGATCACCTGCGCCAAGGGAATGACGTCGGGCTACTCACCGATCGGCGCCATGATCGCCAGCGAGCGGCTGTTCGAGCCGTTCAACGACGGCGCCACCATGTTCCCGCACGGCTATACCTTTGGCGGGCACCCGGTTTCGGCGGCCGTCGGGCTGGCCAACCTGGACATCTTCGAGCGCGAGGGCCTCAATGATCACGTCAGAACCCACGCGCCCGCGTTCCGCGCCACCCTGGAGAAGCTCTACGACCTGCCCATCGTCGGCGACGTGCGCGGCGAGGGTTTCTTCTACGGCGTGGAACTGGTCAAGGACCAGGGCACCAGGCAGACCTTCAGCGACGACGAGCGCCGCCCGCTGCTCGCCCGGGTCTCCGCGGCGCTGTTCGAGGCGGGGCTGTATTGCCGCACCGACGACCGCGGCGATTCGGTCATTCAGCTGGCGCCGCCGCTGATCAGTGGGCAGTCCGAATTCGACCTCATCGAGGCGGCGCTGCGCGGCGTGCTCAGCGACGAGTGCCGCCGGCTGTAGCCAGGATCCGCTTGACCTCGTAAGCGGCCAGCAACACCTCGCGGGAATGCGCCGTGGTGGGGCTGCTGGTGATCCGCGACTGAGCGTTGCACAGCCAGGCCAGTGCGGACCGCAGGTCGCCCTCGGGGGTGGCGTCGCGATGCAGTTTCAGCTCTTCCAGCACCCGGTCGTCGTCGGAGCCGCGGACCTGGCTGCCTTTCTCCACCCGCTTGAGCAGCTGTTCCAACGATCGTGGGCCGTCGCCGTCGCGCCGCAACTGAGACCACGTTCGAGACCAGAACCGATCGTTTGAAATGGCACATCCCTCGGGGATTCGGGGCGGTCGATGGGTTCCGAACTGACCGCGTGCCCAGCGTAACCCGGCCCGACCGACCAGGCTCAGTAACTTCCGTCTCACCAGTCACAGCGCGGCTCCCCGGATTCGGGCGGTCGATCGCTTACTGTGCTCAGACGATGACCCTGTTACGTTCCGCATCATGCCTGGCAGCGGCGCTTTTCCTGACCGCCGCCCCGGTCACGCTCGGGGTGCCGCTCGCCACCGCCGAGCCCGGCGCCGAGCCGAATGCCGCGCCGGCCAACTGCCCGTACAAGGTGACCACGCCGCCCGCGGTGGATTCCTCCGAGGCCCCGACCGCCGGCGACCCGCCGATCCCGCTGGCGGTGCCCGCCAAGCCCGTCGGTGGTGACGCGCTGGGCAGCTGCGGCATCGTCACCGCGCCGAACACGCCGCCGCTGCCGAACGACGTCTCCGCGGACGCGTGGCTGGTCGCGGACCTGGACAGCGGCGCGGTGATCGCGGCCAAGGACCCACACGGGCGGCACCGCCCGGCCAGCATCATCAAGGTGCTGGTCGCGATGGCCTCCATCAACGCGCTCAACCTCAATAAGGCGGTTCCCGGGACCGCCGACGACGCCGCGGCCGAGGGCACGAAGGTCGGCGTCGAGGAGGGCGGGGTCTTCACCGTCAACCAGCTGCTGCACGGGCTGCTGATGCACTCCGGCAACGACGCCGCGCACGCGCTGGCCATGCAGCTGGGCGGCATGCAGCAGGCGCTGGAGAAGATCAACGTGCTGTCGGCCAAGCTGGGCGGCCAGGACACCCGGGTGGCCTCGCCGTCGGGCCTGGACGCGCCGGGCATGAGCACCTCGGCCTACGACATCGGGTTGTTCTACCGCTACGCCTGGCAGAACCCGACGTTCGCCGACATCGTCGCGACACGGACGTTCGACTTCCCCGGCCACGGCGACCACCCGGGCTACGAGCTGGAGAACGACAACCAGCTGCTCTACAAGTATCCCGGCGCCCTGGGCGGCAAGACGGGTTACACCGACGACGCGGGCCAGACGTTCGTGGGCGCGGCCAACCACGACGGACGACGCCTGGTGGCGGTGCTGCTGCACGGCACGCGTCAACCGATCGCGCCGTGGGAACAGGCCGCGCACCTGCTGGACTACGGCTTCTCCACGCCGCAGGGCACCCAGGTCGGCTCGCTGATCGCCCCCGACCCGTCGCTGGCGCCGGCCAAGCGTGACACCGCCGCCGACCCGCTCGCCAGCAACGCCGCGGCGGACGGGATCATCCCGTCGGCCGACGCCATGCCGATCCGAGTGGGCGTGGCGGTCATCGGCACCGTCGTGGTGTTCGCGCTGATCATGATGGCCCGCTCGATGAACCGCCGACCGCAGCACCGCTGAGCGCCGTGGCACGCGGATCGCGGCGCGGACTGCTGGTCGGGCTGACCGCCGCCAGCGTCGGCGTCATCTACGGTTACGACCTGTCCATCATCGCCGGGGCGCAGTTGTTCGTCACCGAGGACTTCGGCTTGTCCACGCGCCAGCAGGAACTGCTCACCACGATGGTGGTGATCGGCCAGATTGTCGGGGCGCTGGGCGCCGGCGTGCTGGCCAACGTCATCGGGCGCAAACGATCGGTGGTGCTGATCCTGTGCGCCTACGCGGTTTTCGCGCTGCTGGCCGCGTTCTCGATCTCGCTGCCGATGCTGTTGGCGGCGCGGCTGCTGCTGGGCATGACCATCGGTGTGACGGTGGTGGTGGTCCCGGTGTACGTGGCCGAATCGGCCCCGACGGCGGTGCGCGGCTCGCTGCTGACGGCCTATCAGCTGGCGATCGTTTCCGGCCTGATCGTCGGCTACCTGACCGGTTACGTGCTGGCCGGCACCCACGGCTGGCGGTGGATGCTGGGCCTGGCCTGCGTGCCCGCAATCCTGTTGCTGCCGTTGATCATTGGCATGCCCGACACCGCCCGGTGGTACGTGCTCAAGGGCCGGATGGACGACGCCCGCCAGGCGCTGCTGCGGGTCGAACCGACGGCGCGCGTCGACGAGGAACTGGCCGAGATCGGCCGCGCGCTCGGCGAGGCCGCCCCCGGCGCCGGGGGCGGGTTCGCCGAGATGCTGCGCCCCCCGTACCTGCGGGCCACCGCCTTCGTGGTGGTGCTCGGCTTCCTGATCCAGATCACCGGCATCAACGCGATCATCTATTACAGCCCCCGCATCTTTCAGGCCATGGGCTTCACCGGGAATTTCGCGCTGCTCGGGCTGCCGGCGCTGCTGCAGGTCGCCGGGCTGGCCGCCGTCGGCGCGGCGCTGCTGCTGGTCGACCGGGTGGGCCGACGGCCAATCCTGTTGTGGGGCACCGCCATGATGATCGCCGCCGACGTCGTGCTGATGGCCGTCTTCGGCCAGGGCTTCGGCGGCGCCATCGCCGGCTTCGCCGGCATCCTGTTGTTCATCATCGGCTACACCATGGGCTTCGGCTCCCTGGGCTGGGTGTACGCCAGCGAAAGCTTCCCGTCGCGACTACGCTCGATCGGATCGAGCACCATGTTGACCTCCAACCTGGTGGCTAACGCCATCATCGCCGCCGTCTTCCTGACCCTGCTCCATTCGCTGGGCGGCGCAGGGACTTTCGCGCTGTTCGCCGCGCTTGCGGCGGTCGCATTCGTCTTCGTCTACCGCTACGCGCCGGAGACCAAGGGCCGCCAGCTCGAGGACATCCGCCACTTCTGGGAAAACGGCGGCCGCTGGGAGAATCCGTGCCCGTGATCGCCGCGGGCACCATGGTGCTCGACGGCGAGGTCTGTCGCCCGGGCTGGCTGCAGACCGCCGGTGAACGGATCGCGGCCTGCGCGCCCGGGCCGCCGCCGCGGCCGGCCGACCAAGATTTCCCGAATTGCACTGTGGTCCCTGGCTTTATCGACATGCACGTGCACGGCGGCGGCGGCGCCTCCTACACCGACGCCGACGGCATCGCCGGCGCCGCCGCGTTCCACCTGCGGCACGGCACTACCACCACGCTGGCCAGCCTGGTGACCGCGTCACCGACCGATCTGCTCGCCGGGGTGCGGGCGCTGGCCGATGCCACCGGCCGCGGGACCGTCGCGGGCATCCACCTCGAGGGGCCGTGGCTGAGCCGGGCACACTGCGGGGCCCACGACCGCACCCAGCTGCGCGATCCGGACCCGGCCGAGATCGACGCGGTGCTGGCCGCGGGCGGCGACGCCATCCGGATGGTGACACTGGCACCCGAGCTGCCCGGGGCCGACGCGGCGATCCGGCGGTTCGTTGACGCGGGAGTCGTTGTGGCGCTCGGCCATACCGACGCGACCTACGAGCAGACCCGGCATGCCATCGCGCTGGGCGCCACGGTCGGCACGCATCTGTTCAACGCGATGCCGCCGCTGCACCATCGCGAGCCCGGCCCGGCCCTGGCCCTGCTTCGCGACCCGCGCGTGGTCGTCGAGCTGATCGCCGACGGCGTGCACCTGCACCCCGACGTGGTACGGGCGGTGATCGCGGCCGCCGGAGCGGACCGGGTCGCCGTGGTCACCGACGCGATCGCCGCGGCCGGCCGCCCCGACGGCGCGTTTCGGCTCGGCGCGGTGGCCATCGACGTGGTCGCCGGCGTGGCGCGGGTGCATGGGACGTCGACGATCGCCGGCAGCACCGCCACCATGGATCAACTCTTCCGCACCGTGCACGCCGACGCGGGGCTGGCGCCGGCCGTGCAGGCGACGGCCGCGACGCCGGCGCGGGCCCTAGGCCTGGGGCGGGTCGGTGAACTCAGGACGGATTATGACGCCAATCTCGTTGTGCTGGACGAACGTTTAGGCATCTCTGACGTCATGGTGCGCGGCACCTGGCAGGGTCGCCCGCGCGACGTTTGTTAGCATCGAGCCCGTCAGCACCTGACACCAGGCCCGTACCCGGCCAGCGACAAGACGGCGCCGTGGAGGTGCGTGATGGCCTGGCTTGTCCTGATTGTGTCGGGGATCCTGGAGGCGGTGTGGGCGACCGCCCTGAACAAATCGGACGGCTTCTCCCGACCGGTCCCTTCACTGGTTTTCCTTGCGGCCGTGGCCCTTTCGATGACCGGGCTGGCGATCGCCATGCGCACGCTGCCGGTCGGAACCAGTTACGCGGTCTGGGTCGGCATCGGGGCCGCGCTCACGGCGGGCTATGCGACGCTGGCCGGTGACGAATCGGCGTCGCCGATCAAGCTGGTGCTGATCGCCGGGATCGTGGCCTGCGTCGCGGGCCTGAAGCTGGTCGGCTAGCGAGCGCGGCGGGTGAAGCGCGCGATGCGGGAAAGCGTCAGCGCGCCAACGGCTCCCAGCGCCATCGCCGTCAACGTCTGGCGGGTGCCCAGGCCCTCGTCCATCTGCACCCGCGGGGCGATGATCGCCGGTGCCGGAGGGGCGACGGGCTGACTGCGCGGATCCGTGGACGCCGTCGCCGCCCAGGCGGTGCAGAACAGGACGAGATAGGCGGTGATGTAGGCGAACACCATCAACCCCAGCACCGGCCCGAACGCCGCGCCGGCGGGGCTGCGCAGCACCGTCCTCAGATAGATCGACGCCACCTGTTTGAACACCTCGAAGCCGATCGCGGCGATCAGCCCGGCGCGCATCGAATCGGTCAGGCTGACCTTCTCGCGGGGCAGCCGGGCGATCATCCAGGTGAACAGCAGCCACGACACCAGCGTCGCGATCAAAAGCGAGATCAGCCAGAACAGCCAGTCGAACACTATAAACCGGGGTATGCCAAGCCATTTCAGCAAGGCGGCCATGGGCGCGGTGTGGCCGACGGTGGTCAGCGCGACGGTGACCACGATCACCGCGAACGTCCCCACCATCGCCAGCAGGTCGGAAAGCTTGTTGCGCACGAAGCCCGGTGACTCGATGTGGGTGTCCCACCACATCTCCGTCAACGCCTGGCGCAGGTGCGAAATCCAGCCCAGGCCCGCCCACACCGCGGTGGCCAAACCGATGACACCGACCGAGGTTCGGGCATCGATCGCCGAGTTCATCAATTCCTGCAGCTGATTACCCAGCGCGCCGTTCACCTGGGAACGGATGTGGTCGTCGATGGTGCTCAACAACTGGGGCCGACGGGCCAGCACGAACCCGAAGACCGCGAAACCGACCATGAGCAAAGGAAACAACGCGAAGATCGTGTAATAGGTGAGGCCGGCCGCGAAGAACCCGCCGTTGCGCTCGTCGAAACGCTGGTAGGCGCGGATGACATGGTCGATCCACCCGTAGCGGGTCCGCAGTCGATCGAAAATGCCCGGCTTGGCCGGCTCGCTCATCGCACGACTCCAATGAGAAGCGGATCTAGCTCCTTGGGGATCTAGCTCCCTGGTGGAAGAAACCCAAGCCGATCGTAAACCCGCCGGACCGTTTTCCCGGCCACATCGTTGGCCTTTTCCGCCCCGGCGGCCAACACCGCCTCCAATTCGCCCACATCGGCGGACAGTTCGTCGACGCGGGCCTTGATCGGCGCGACGAACTCGACGACCGCCTCCGCGGTGTCCTTCTTCAAATCGCCGTAACCCCTTCCGGCATAGCCGTCCACGAGCGTGTCGATCGCGACGCCGGTGACCGCGGACTGGATGCTCAACAGGTTGGACACACCCGGCTTGGCCTCGGTGTCGAAACGGATCTCGCGCTCGCTGTCGGTGACCGCGGAGCGAATCTTCTTGGCCGACACCGCCGGATCGTCGAGCAGGTTGATCAACCCGGCATCGGTGGCCGCGGACTTGCTCATCTTCGACGTCGGATCCTGCAGGTCGTAGATCTTTGCGGTGGCCTTGGGAATGAGCATGTCCGGCACCACGAACGTGTCCGGGAAGCGGCTGTTGACGCGCTCGGCGATGTCGCGCGCCAGCTCGAGGTGCTGGCGCTGGTCCTCGCCCACCGGCACCAGATCGGTGTCGTAGGCCAGCACGTCGGCCGCCTGCAACACCGGGTAGGTGAACAACCCGACCGTGGTGGAGTCGGCGCCCTGGCGCAGCGACTTGTCCTTGAACTGCGTCATCCGCGACGCCTGCCCGAAGCCGGTGAAGCACCCCAGCACCCAGGCCAACTGGGTGTGCGCCGGCACGTGGCTCTGCACGAACACGGTGCTGCGGGCCGGGTCGATGCCCAGCGCCAGGTATTGGGCGGCGGTGATCAGGGTGCGACGACGCAGCGCCTCGGGATCCTGGGCGACGGTGATGGCGTGCAGGTCGACCACGCAGAAGAACGCGTCCCAGTCATCCCCCCAGTCGTCCTGCAGCGCGACCCACTGCCTGACGGCGCCCAGCGCATTACCCAGGTGAAGCGAGTCGGAGGTGGGCTGCACGCCGGAGAAAATCCGGCTGGATCCGGTAGCGGTGCTCATGATGCACCGATCTTTTCACGCGCGGCCGCCGCGGCCGCACGGACCGGCGCCCGTCACCCCGCGTGTTGCGGTACCGGCGGTACCGGCTTTACTGTCGGGTTATGCGCAAGCTCGTCTGCTCGGCTCCTTCCGCGTGAGCCCCGCTCACTCGGCGTCGCCTTCGGCCCGTTCGCCGATCCACCTCGGTCCCAGGGATGGTTCCGCAGAGCCGGTGCTGATGCTGCACGGGTTCCTGATGTCGCAGACGGTGTGGGAGCCGGTCGCGCCGCGGCTGGCCGACACCGGCCGCTTCGAGGTCTTCGCGCCGACGATGGCCGGGCACAACGGCGGGCCCTACGCGGGCACCTGGCTGCTGAGCTCGTCGGTGTTGGCCGACCACGTCGAGCGCCAGCTCGACCAGCTGGGCTGGGAGACCGCCCACCTGGTCGGCAACTCGCTGGGCGGTTGGGTCGCCTTCGAGCTGGAGCGGCGCGGGCGCGCGCGCAGCGTGACCGGCATCGGCGCCGCCGGCGGATGGACGCGGTGGAGCCCGGTGAAGTTCGAGGTGATCAGCAAGTTCATCGCGGGCATGCCCTTCCTGGCGCTGGCCCGGCTCTTCGGTGAGCGGGTGCTCCGGTTGCCGCTCAGCAGGCGGCTGGCGACCCTGCCGCTCACGGCACGGCCGGACGGCATCAGCTCCGAGCAGCTGTCCGTCGTCGTCGACGACGCCGCGCACTGCCCCGCGTACTTCCAGCTGCTCGTCAAGTCGCTGCTGGATCCGGGCCTGCTGCAGTTGGCCGACACCGCGGTGCCCGTCCAGCTGGTGCTGTGCGAGAAGGACCGCGTGGTGCCCGCGAGCAGGTTCTACCGGCACTTCACCGACTACCTGCCCGAGGGGACGAAGATGACCGAGCTCGACGGCGTCGGGCACGTGCCGATGTTCGAGGCGCCCGACCGGGTGACCGCGGTCATCGCCGACTTCGTCGACGAATGCGCCGCCGGGGCCGACCGGCGTGCGGACCGGCACCAGCCACCGGCTAGCTAGCCAGCCGTTTTTCCAGGTTCTCGGCGATCGAGTTGAGGAATTCCTCGCTGCGCTGCCACTCCTGATCGGGGCCGATCAGGATGGCCAGGTCCTTGGTCATCTTCCCGCTCTCGACCGTGGAGACCACCACATTCTCCAGGGTTTGCGCGAACTCGGTCACCTCGGGGGTGTCGTCCAGCTTGCCGCGGTGCGCCAGTCCGCGCGTCCAGGCGAAAATCGAGGCGATCGGGTTGGTCGAGGTCGGCTTGCCGGCCTGGTACTGGCGGAAGTGCCGGGTGACGGTGCCGTGCGCGGCCTCGGCCTCGACCGTCTTGCCGTCCGCGGTCATCAGCACCGACGTCATCAGCCCCAGTGAGCCGTAACCCTGCGCCACGAGGTCCGACTGGACGTCCCCGTCGTAGTTCTTGCAGGCCCACACGTAGCCGCCCTCCCACTTCAGGCAGGCCGCGACCATGTCGTCGATCAACCGGTGCTCGTAGGTCAGTCCTTGCGCCTCGAACTCGTCCTTGAACTCCTCGTCGTAGACGCGCTGGAACTCGTCTTTGAACACGCCGTCGTAGGCCTTGAGGATGGTGTTCTTGGTGGACAGGTACACCGGCCACTTGGCGTTCAGCCCGTACTGCAACGAGGCGCGGGCGAAATCGCGGATGGAGTCCTTGAAGTTGTACATCCCCATCACCACGCCACCGTCGTCGGGGATGGACACCATCTCGTGCACCAGCGGCTCGCTGCCGTCGGCGGGGGTGAAAGTGATTGCGACGGTTCCGGGTTTGTCGACCTTGAAGTTGGTCGACCGGTACTGGTCGCCGAAGGCGTGGCGGCCGATGACGATCGGCTTGGTCCAGCCCGGCACCAGCCGCGGCACGTTCGAGATCACGATGGGCTCACGGAAGATGGTGCCGCCCAGAATGTTCCGGATCGTCCCATTGGGCGAGAGCCACATCTTCTTCAGGTTGAACTCCTGGACGCGGGCCTCGTCGGGGGTGATGGTCGCGCACTTGACGCCCACGCCGTGCCTCTTGATGGCGTAGGCCGCGTCGATCGTCACCTGGTCGTCGGTGCGGTCGCGATGCTCGATGCCCAGGTCGTAGTAGTCCAGGTCGATGTCGAGGTGCGGCAGGATCAGCAGGTCCTTGATGAACTTCCAGATGACGCGGGTCATTTCGTCACCGTCGAGCTCTACGACGCGGCCCTTGACCTTGATCTTGGCTTCGCCTGCCATACCGAGTCCGGCTTCCTGCTTGCGGCCCTAGCCGGTTGAAGCCGCTAGCGCCTCGTTGAATGTCTTGCTGGGCCGCATGATTGCCGTCGTCTTCTCGCTGTCCGGGTAGTAGTAGCCGCCGATGTCGACCGTCTCGCCCTGCGCCTCGGCCAGTTCGGACACGATGGTCTCTTCGTTCTCGGCCAGCGAGTCGGCCAGCGGGGCGAAGTGCTGGCGCAACTCCTCGTCGTCGGACTTCGCCAGTTCGGCCGCCCAGTACAGCGCCAGGTAGAACTGGCTGCCGCGGTTGTCGAGCTCGCCGGTCTTGCGCGACGGGCTCTTGTTGTTCTCCAGCAGCTTGCCGATCGCGGCATCCAGCGTCTTGCCCAGTACCTTGGCGCGCTCGTTGTCGGTCTTGATGCCGATGTCTTCGAAACACGCTCCGAGAGCGAGGAATTCGCCCAGCGAATCCCACCGCAGGTGGTTCTCCTCCACCAGCTGGTGGACGTGCTTGGGCGCCGAACCGCCCGCCCCGGTCTCATACATGCCGCCGCCGGCCATCAACGGCACGATGGACAGCATCTTGGCGCTGGTGCCCAGCTCCAGGATCGGGAACAGGTCGGTGAGGTAGTCGCGCAGGATGTTTCCGGTCGCGGCGATGGTGTCCTGCCCCCGCATCGCGCGCTCGATCGTGTACCGCATGGCCCACACCTGCGGCATGATCTGGATCTCCAGGCCCTCGGTGTCGTGCTCCTTCAGGTACGCCTTGACCTTCTTGCGCAGCTCGACCTCGTGCGGTCGCTCGGTGTCGAGCCAGAACACCACAGTCATGCCGGAGTTACGCGCCCGGGTGACGGCCAGCTTGACCCAGTCGCGGATCGCCTCATCGGTGACGATGGGCATCCGCCAGATGTCGCCCTCCTCCACGTTCTGGGTCAGCAGCACTTCCCCGCTGTCGAGGTCGACGATGTTGGCGACGCCGTCCTCGGGGATCTCGAAAGTCTTGTCGTGCGAGCCGTACTCCTCGGCCTGCTGCGCCATCAGCCCGACGTTGGGAACCGTGCCCATCGTCGTCGGATCGAACTGCCCATGGGTTTTGCAGAAGTTGATGATCTCTTGGTAAATGCGGGAGAACGTGGATTCGGGGTTGACCGCCTTGGTGTCCTTCTGCCGCCCGTCGGCGCCCCACATCTTGCCGCCGGCGCGGATCATCGCCGGCATCGAGGCATCCACGATCACGTCGCTGGGCGAGTGAAAGTTGGTGATGCCCTTGGCCGAATCGACCATGGCCAGCTCGGGGCGGTGTTCGTGGCAGGCGTGCAGGTCGCGGATGATCTCCTCGTGCAGCGACGCGGGCAGCGATTCGATCTTGCTGTACAAGTCGCTCAGGCCGTTGTTGACGTCGACGCCGAGCTCGTCGAAGAGCTCCTGGTGCTTGGCGAAGGCGTCCTTGTAGAAGACCTTCACCGCGTGACCGAAGACGATCGGGTGCGACACCTTCATCATCGTCGCCTTGACGTGCAGCGAGAACATCACGCCGGTTTCGTAGGCGTCCTGCATCTGCTCCTCGTAGAACTCGACGAGGGCCTTCTTGCTCATGAACATGGAGTCGATGACGTCACCGTCGCGCAGCTCGACCTCGGGCTTGAGCTCCAGGGTCTGTCCGCCCTTGGTCTCCAGCACCATCTTCACGTTGCGCGCGCGGTCCAGCGTCATCGACTTCTCACCGTGGTAGAAGTCGCCGTGCCGCATTGTCGCGACGTGCGTGCGCGAGGCCGGTGACCAGTCCCCCATGCTGTGCGGGTGCTTGCGGGCGTACTCCTTGACCGCCTTGGGCGCACGCCGGTCCGAGTTGCCCTGCCGCAGTACCGGGTTTACCGCGCTGCCAAGGCATTTGGCGTAGCGGGCGCGAATCTGCTTGTCCTCGTCCGTCTTTGGGCTCTGCGGAAAGTCCGGAATCTTGTATCCCTTGCCCTGCAGCTCCTTGACCGCGGCGATCAGCTGCGGAACCGAGGCGCTGATGTTCGGCAGCTTGATGATGTTGGTGTCGGGCAGCTCGGTCAGCCGGCCCAGTTCGCCCAGGTTGTCCGGCACCCGCTGTTCTTCGGTCAGGTGCTCGGGGAACTCGGCCAGAATGCGGGCGGCCACCGAGATGTCGCTGGTCTTGATCTGGATGCCCGCCGGCTCGGCGAAGGCACGCACGATAGGCAGGAACGCATAAGTCGCCAGCAGCGGCGCTTCGTCGGTCAGTGTGTAGATGACGGTCGGCTGTTCGGCGCTCACGATCCCTCTCCCGGCGTCAATGATGGGTTGGAAATTTTGGGGGCTCAGCGTTCTGACTGCCACGTTATCAAGGGTGTTTGGACAGGTGTCGACCTGCACGCGCACCGCCGGGGTTAGCACTGAGTCGGCACAGTAAGATAATCTTCGTATTGGTCATGAGCGCCAGCATCAAGCCCCGGCTTGCTGGCCGGCAACCCTCCAACCGCGGTGGGGTGCCCCGGGTGATGACCAGGTTGAGTAGCCACACACACCGGCTATCCGGCAAGCGCGGGTCCGCCATGACGGGCCCCTGAGTAGACAGGGAAACGTGATGTGCATTCTCCCGACCCAATCACGCCCGCTCGTGCGTCGCTGCTAATCCGCGCCGCCGGTGGACGCCTCATCCTCGCGTCCCGGCCGCCCGATGCACATTCCCCTACCACCAGAAAGCGATCCCGTGACCTCCGACAACGCCGATCACGACACCGATCCGACCGCGCACTGGTCGTTCGAGACCAAGCAGGTGCACGCCGGCCAGCAGCCGGACCCGGCCACCAACGCCCGAGCCCTGCCGATCTACCAGACCACGTCGTACACCTTCGACGACACCACGCACGCCGCCGCCCTGTTCGGGCTGGAAGTGCCGGGCAACATCTACACCCGGATCGGCAACCCGACCACCGACGTCGTCGAGCAGCGCATCGCCGCGCTCGAGGGCGGGGTTGCGGCGCTGTTCCTGGCCTCCGGGCAGGCCGCTGAGACTTTCGCCATATTGAACCTGGCGAGTGCCGGAGATCACATCGTGTCGAGCCCGCGCCTCTACGGCGGGACGTACAACCTGCTGCACTACTCGCTGGCCAAGCTCGGCATCGAGGTAACCTTCGTCGAGGATCCCGACGACCTGGATTCGTGGCAGGCCGCGGTCCGGCCGAACACCAAGGCGTTCTTCGCCGAGACGATCTCCAACCCGCAGATCGACATCCTCGACATCCCCGGTGTCGCCGGGGTCGCGCACGGCAACGGCGTCCCGCTGATCGTCGACAACACCATCGCCACGCCGTACCTGATTCAGCCGTTCTCCCACGGCGCCGACATCGTCGTGCACTCGGCCACCAAGTACCTCGGCGGCCACGGCTCGGCGATCGCCGGGGTCATCGTCGACGGCGGCACCTTCGACTGGACGCAGGGCCGCTTCCCGGGATTCACCACCCCCGACCCGAGCTACCACGGTGTGGTGTTCGCCGAGCTCGGTCCGCCGGCCTACGCGCTCAAGGCGCGCGTGCAGCTGCTGCGCGACCTGGGGTCGGCCGCGTCGCCGTTCAACGCGTTCCTGGTCGCCCAGGGCATCGAGACGCTGAGCCTGCGCATGGAGCGCCACGTCGCCAACGCGCAGCGGGTGGCCGAGTACCTGGCCGGCCACGACGGCGTGCTGTCGGTGAACTACGCGGGCCTGCCCAGCTCGCCGTGGCACGAGCGGGCAAAGAAGTTGGCGCCCAAGGGAACCGGCGCGGTGCTGGCGTTCGAGCTGGCCGGCGGCGTCGAGGCCGGCAAGGCATTCGTGAACGCGCTGAAGCTGCACAGCCACGTCGCCAACATCGGCGACGTGCGCTCGCTGGTGATCCACCCGGCGTCCACCACGCATGCCCAGCTGAGCCCGCAGGAACAGCTGAGCACCGGGGTCAGCCCCGGCCTGGTGCGGCTGGCCGTCGGCATCGAGGGCATCGACGACATCCTGGCCGACCTCGAGCTCGGCTTCGCCGCGGCAGCCAAATTCGGTGTGAGCGCGGGGGCGTCGGGCACCGACCCGCAAGCCGTGGCGGCGTTCTAAGGAGCCCGGCGATGGCGATCTCCGGCGTCCCGACCCAGACGCTGCCCGAAGAAGGCGAAATCGGCTTCGTCGACATCGGCTCGCTGACCACCGAGGGCGGCGCCGTCATCGACGACGTGCACATCGCCGTCCAGCGCTGGGGCGAGTTGTCGCCGACACGGGACAACGTGGTGGTGGTGCTGCACGCGCTGACCGGCGACTCGCACATCACCGGGCCGGCCGGACCCGGGCATCCCACCGGCGGCTGGTGGGACGGGATGGTCGGGCCGGGCGCGCCCATCGACACCAACCGCTGGTGCGCGCTGGCCACCAACGTGCTGGGTGGTTGCCGCGGCTCCACCGGACCCAGCTCCCGGGCCCGGGACGGAAAGCCTTGGGGCTCACGGTTTCCCCGCATCACGGTCCGCGACCAGGTCGACGCCGATATCACAGCGCTGGCCGCGTTGGGGATCGAACGGGTCGCCGCGGTGGTCGGCGGATCTTTGGGTGGTGCAAGGGCTTTGGAGTGGATCGTCGGTTATCCGGGCCGGGTACGGGCCGGTCTGCTTTTGGCGGTGGGGGCGCGGGCCACCGCCGATCAGATCGGCACCCAGACCACCCAGATCGCGGCGATCAAGGCCGACCCGAACTGGCAGGGCGGTGACTACCACGACACCGGCTTCGCGCCCGACGCCGGGCTGGCGATCGCCCGTCGCTTCGCGCACCTGACCTATCGCGGTGAGGCCGAGCTGGACGCCCGGTTCGGCAACCACGGGCAGGACGGCGAGGATCCGAACAACGGCGGCCGCTACGCCATGCAGAGCTACCTGGAGTATCAGGGCGACAAGCTGGTGGAGCGCTTCGACGCGGGCAGCTACGTGGTGCTGACCGAGGTGCTGAACAGTCACGACGTCGGCCGAAACCGTGGCGGGGTTCGTAACGCGTTGTCTAGCTGCCCGGTTCCGGTGGTGGTCGGCGGCATCACCTCCGACCGGCTGTACCCGCTGCGCTTGCAGCAGGAGCTGGCCGAGCAGCTGCCCGGCTGCGCCGGCCTGCGGGTGGTGGACTCGCTGTTAGGGCACGACGGCTTCCTGGTGGAAACCGACGCCGTCGGCGAATTGATCCGTCAGACACTGGCATTGGCGGACGACGGGGAAGGCACGTCGCAATCGTGACGCGCTCGCGGCAAGACCGCTCCCTCTCGTTCGGCTCGGCGGCCGCGGCTTACGAGCGTGGGCGCCCCTCCTATCCCCCGGAAGCGATCGACTGGCTGCTGCCCGTCGGGGCGCGCCGAGTGCTCGACCTCGGTGCCGGCACCGGGAAGCTGACCACCCGGCTGGTGGAGCGCGGCCTGGACGTGGTGGCCGTCGACCCGATCCCGGACATGCTCGAGGTGTTGCGCACCTCGCTACCGGAGACCCGGGCGCTGCTGGGCACCGCGGAAGAGATCCCGTTGGAGGACAACAGCGTTGACGTGGTGCTGGTGGCGCAGGCCTGGCACTGGGTGGATCCCGAGCGCGCGGTGCCCGAGGTGGCTCGCGTGTTGCGGCCCGGCGGGCGGCTGGGTCTGGTGTGGAACACCCGCGACGAACGCCTCGGCTGGGTGCGCGAACTGGGCCAGATCATCGGCAGCGACGGCGACGGCCGCACCCGGGTGACGCTGCCCGAGCCGTTCACCGATGTGGCGCATCATCAGGTGGAGTGGACGAGTTACCTTACGCCGCAAGCGCTGATCGATCTCGTCGCGTCCCGCAGCTATTGCATCACTTCGCCGACCGAGGTCCGCACCAGGACGCTCGATCAGGTTCGCGAATTGCTGGCCACCCATCCGGCGCTGGCGAATTCAACGGGCTTGGCGCTGCCCTACGTCACCGTGTGCACCCGCGCGACGCTGGCCGGGTGAGCATGGAGCAACGGCTGAGTGTGATCACCCTCGGCGTTGCCGATCTGGATCGCGCTTACCGATTCTATGAACGCCTCGGCTGGCGCGGTCAAGAAGTGCAGGAAACGGTCTTCTTTCAGGCCGGCGGTCTCGCGGTGAGCCTGTGGGCGCGCGACAAGCTTTCGGCCGATCTCGGCATCGCCGACCAAGGCGATGACGGCTTCGGTGGTGTCGCTTTGGCACACAACGTGCGCTCGCGTTCCGAAGTGGACGAGATCCTCGCCGAGGCAGAAGATGCCGGAGCGACGATCACGCGTGCTGCTGGCGACACCTTCTATGGCGGGTATGCGGGCGCATTCCGCGATCTCGATGGTCACGCGTGGGAGGTCGCCTACAACCCGGGTTTCTCGCTAGCCGAAGACGGCGCGATCACAGTGCCCGGCTGATCACTGGAGTTCAGGTACCCCAGCCGGGTTACCACCCGTCGTCCTCATCCTCGTTTCGCAGCAGCTTTTCGGGGTGGTGGAAGGTGTTGGTGCGGGGTTGGCCGGTGTCGAGGTGTGGGGGTGGTTTCCATTGGGTGTCGCC
>NZ_LZKV01000073.1:0-641 GCF_001672995.1 Mycobacterium sp. 1482292.6
TACTGGCGCCGCCCCGGGCTGACCGCGTCGCGGTTCATCGCGTGCCCGTTCGGTGTGGTGGGCCAGCGTATGTATCGCACCGGGGACCTGGTGTGCTGGGGTCCCGATGGGCAGTTGCGGTATCGGGGGCGCGCCGATGAGCAGGTCAAGGTGCGTGGGTATCGCATCGAGTTGGGCGAAATCCGCACCGCCATTGCCGAATTGGACGGCGTGCAGCAAGCCGCGGTCGTCGTCCGCGAAGACCAGGCCGGCGAGAGGCGTCTCGTCGGCTATGTGACTGGAGCCGCTGACCCCGCCGATATTCGGGCCCGGTTGGGTCAGCGGCTCCCTCCCTATATGGTGCCCGCGGCGGTGGTGGTGCTCGAGGCGTTGCCGTTGACGCTCAACGGCAAACTCGACACCCGCGCTTTGCCCGCCCCGGACTACCAGGGCGATAACTACCGCGCCCCACGGACCGCCCTCGAAGACATCCTGGCCGGCATCTACGCCCACATCCTGGGCGTCGAACGCGTCGGAATCGACGACTCCTTCTTCCATCTCGGCGGGGACTCACTGTCGGCGATGCGGCTCGTCTCGGCCGTGAATGCCGAACTGGACGCCGACCTCACCGTCCGATCCCTGTTCGAGGCACCCACCGTCGC
>NZ_LZKV01000074.1:0-12459 GCF_001672995.1 Mycobacterium sp. 1482292.6
TCCTGGACGGCACGGCGGAGTTCGCCATCGGCTACTCGGAACCCGGCGCGGGCAGCGACCTCGCCTCGGTGCGCACGACGGCGATCCGTATCGGTGACGAGTACGTGATCAACGGCCAGAAGATGTTCACCAGCGGCGCCGCCTACGCCGACTACATCTGGCTGGCCGTGCGCACCGATCCCGATGCCAAGAAGCACAAGGGCATTTCGATCCTTATCGTGCCGACCTCCTCGCCCGGATTCTCCTGGCAACCGCTGCACACCATGCCGGGCATCTCGACGTTCTACACGTTCTACGACGACGTCCGGGTGCCGGTCAGCGCGCTGGTGGGCGCCGAAAACCAGGGCTGGCAGCTGATCACCACCCAGCTGAACTTCGAACGCGCGGCGCTGGGCAACCTGGGCGCGCTCGAGCCACTGTTCGAAAAGACTTTGGAATGGGCGCTTTCCACCAAACTCGACGGCGGTCGCGTCATCGACCAGCCCTGGGTGCAGCAGGCCCTGGCCCGGGTCGAGGCCCAAGTCGCCGCGTACAAGATGGTCAACCTCCGGGTCAACGCCGCGATGACCAAGGGGATGCTGAGCATGGGAGAGGCGTCGGCGGCGAAGGTGTTCGGCACCGAGCTCACCGGACAGGTCGCCCGGCAACTGCTCGAGGTGCTCGACGGCAACGGAGTTCGGCGCGGCGCCGAGGCTCCGCTGCGCGGCGCGCTGGAATCGGCCTACCGTCAGGCCGTCATCAACACCTTCGGGGGCGGGGCCAACGAAATTCAGCGTGACATCATCGCCATGGCCGGGTTGGGCATGCCGCGGGCACCACGCGACCTGCGGGCCGCGCAATAGTCAGGAGGACAGTACTAAGTGAGCGACTCAGACACCGTCAGCGCCAAGGTGTGGGCCCTCGTCGGCCAGCCGACCGGTGGCACCGGAAAGCCCTCGGTGGCCCCCGACCCGGTGAACCAGCCGATGATCCGGCACTGGGCGTACGCCATGGCCGACATGAACCCTGTCTACATCGACCCGGAGTTCGCCGCGTCGTCACGGTTCGGCGGCATCGTGTCACCGCCGGTGATGTTGCAGACCTGGACCATGCCGTCGCCAAAGCTGGAGGGAATCGGCGAACGTGGCGGGGCCCCCGTCGAGATCACCAGCAACCCAACGGCATTCCTCGATGAGGCCGGATACACCAGCACGGTGGCGACCAATTCGGAGTTCGAGATCGAGCGTTACCCGCGACTGGGTGACGTGATCAGCGCGACGACGGTCTACGAGTCGGTCTCCGACGAGAAGAAAACGGCGCTGGGCACCGGATTCTTCCTGACCTGGCTGACCACCTACACCGATCAGCACGGTGAGGTGCTGGGGCGGCAGCGATTCCGGGTGCTGCGATTCAGGCCGGCGAGCTGATGGCGGCCCGTCTGGCGCCGGCAATCACGCCGGACACCGAATTCTTCTGGAACGGGTTGCGGGACAACAAGCTCCTGCTCCAGCGCTGCGGCGGTTGTGGGCAGCTGCGCCATCCGCCGCGGCCGATGTGCCCGCACTGCCGCTCGCTGGAATGGGAGGCGATCGAGTCGTCGGGTCGCGGCACCGTCTACAGCTACGTCATGCCGCACGAGCCGAAGTTTCCCTTCTTCGAATACCCCTACGTCGTCGCGCTGGTAGAGCTCGACGAAGGGGTGCGCCTGGTGTCCAACCTGACCGGAATCGACCCGGCCGACGTGACAACCGGAATGCCCGTCGAGGTCTACTACCAGACGTTTGATAACGACCTGGTGTTGCACCAGTTCCGGCCGAGCGTTTAGGCCCGTCATGGACTTCACCTTCACCGAAGAGCAGGAGACAATCGCCAAGCTGGCCCGCGACCTGTTGGAGCGCCGTGCCACGCCCGACCGGCTGGCCGAACTGGAAGCCGGCGACACCCGCTACGACGCCGAGCTCTGGCAAGAGCTGGCCGCCGCCGACCTGCTGGGCACCGCCCTACCCGAGTCGGTGGGCGGCTCATGCGCTTCAAGCGGTGGCTTCGTGGAACTCGGGGTGCTGCTGGCCGAGGTCGGCTACAGCGTCGCGCCCGTGCCCGCCTACGCCACGCTGGTGCTGGGCGCCGACCCGATCGCCCGGCACGGCAACGACGAACAGCAAAAGCGGTTTCTTCCGGGCGTGGTGACCGGATCCCGCCTGCTAACAGCGGGATTGGCCGAGCCGGGCCGCTCGGACCCGACTCGCCCGCGCACCACCGCGCGCCGCGACGGCCAGCATTGGCGCCTCGACGGCGCCAAGGAGCTGGTGCCGGCCGCGCAGCTCGCCGACACCATCCTGATCCCGGCCGCCGCCGACGACGGCACCGCGTGCCTGTTCCTGCTGGCCGCCGACGCGGCCGGTGTCGAGATCCGCCCGGTGCCCACCACGAACCGCGAGCCGCACGCGGACGTATTCCTGGACGGCGCAACCGTTTCCGCGGCGGACGTGATCACCGGTGCCGGGTTGGTCGAGTCGCTGCACACCCGGGCCCTGGTCGGGCTGTGCGCGATCCAGCTCGGTGTCACCGAGCGGGCGCTGCGCATCGCCGCCGAATACACCACGGGCCGAGAACAATTCGGCCGGCCGATCGGCAGCTTCCAGGCGGTGCAACAGCGCATGGCCGACGCCTTCATCGACGTCGAGGCCATTCGGTGGACCACTTGGCAGGCGGCCTGGCTGATCGCGCACGGGCGGCCTGCCGACCGCGCGGCGCGCATCGCGAAGTTCTGGGCCGCCGAGGCCGGCGCGCGGGTGGCCGCCACCGCCCAGCACGTCCACGGCGGCATCGGCATCGACGTCACCTATCCCCTGCACCGCTATTTCCTGTGGGCCAAACACAACGAGTTGACCCTCGGTCCGGCTTCAGCGCAGCTGGCCCACCTCGGCGCAACCTATTCGGAGGGACCCGCATGACGACCACGGCCAACCGCACTCTGCAATGGCGAGACATTTCGATCGGTGACGAGGTCACACCGCTCGAAATCCCGATCACCACAACGATGATCGTCGCCGGCGCGATCGCCACCCGGGACTTCATGCCGGTGCACCATGACCGCGACTACGCGAAGAAACAGGGCTCACCCAATCTGTTCATGAACATCCTGACCACCAACGGCTACTGCGTGCGCTTCCTCACCGACTGGGCCGGCCCCGAAGCGATGGTGAAGAACCTGTCGATCCGCCTGGGGGTGCCGTGCTTTCCGGATGATCCGCTGCGGTTCACCGGCAGCGTCACCGGCAAGACTCAAGGCCCTACTGGGACGCCGCCGGCCGAGAACTTCGTCGAGGTGACGTTCAAGGGTTCCAACAGCCTGGGCGATCACGTGTCCGGCACGGCGGTGCTCAGCCTGCTCGACGGGGTGGCCGCATGAGCCGGATGGGTCCGGGCAGCCTTCCCGGAAGCTGCGCCATCGTTGGGATCGGACAGACGGAGTTCTCCAAGGAATCCGGGCGCAGCGAGCTGCAATTGGCGTGCGAGGCGGTCAGCGCCGCCCTCGACGACGCCGGCCTGGCCCCCGGTGACGTCGACGGCATGGTCACGTTCACCATGGACTCCAGCGATGAGATCGACGTCGCCCGCAACGTGGGCATCGGCGACCTGAGCTTCTTTTCGCGCGTGCACCACGGCGGCGGCGCGGCCGCCGGCACCGTCGTGCACGCGGCGATGGCGGTCGCCACCGGGGTCGCCGACGTGGTGGTGTGCTGGCGCGCCTTCAACGAGCGCTCCGGCTTCCGCTTTGGCGGCAGCGGACGCAGCATGGCCGAAACCCCATTGTTCATGGCGCATTACGCGCCGTTCGGGCTGCTCACCCCCGCGGCCTGGGTAGCGATGCATGCCCAGCGCTACATGTCGACCTACGGCGTCACCAACTCCGACTTCGGCAGGATCGCGGTCGTCGACCGCAAGCACGCGGCGACCAACCCCGACGCCTGGTTCTATCAGCGGCCGATCACCCTGGAAGACCACCAGAATTCGCGCTGGATCGTCGAACCCGTACTGCGCCTGCTGGATTGCTGCCAGGAGAGTGACGGCGGCGTTGCGCTGGTGATCACCAGCGCCGAACGCGCCCGCGACCTGCGCCAGCCGCCGGCCATCATCACCGCGGCCGCCCAGGGCGCGGCCCGCGACGGCGAGATGATGACCAGCTATTACCGCGACGAGATCACCGGCCTGCCGGAGATGGGTGTGGTGGCCCGCCAGCTGTGGCGCGACTCCGGTCTCAAGCCCCAAGACATCCAGACCGCCTTCATCTACGACCATTTCACGCCGTTCGTGTTCGCCCAGCTCGAGGAGCTCGGGTTCTGCGGGCGCGGCGAGGCCAAGGATTTCGCCACGGTCGAGCGGTTGTCGCTGGGCGGAGAATTGCCGATCAACACCAACGGCGGCCTGCTCGGCGAGGCGTATATCCACGGCATGAACGGCATCACCGAGGGGGTGCGTCAGGTGCGCGGCACGTCGTACAACCAGGTCGACAACGTCGAACACGTGCTGGTCACGTCCGGAACCGGGGTGCCGACCAGCGGCCTGATCCTCGCACCGGCCGGCTGAGGGGATCGCCATGCCCAGGCTCGCGATCCTGACCGCCCACGGCGGGCCCATCGAGCTGGCCGAATTCCCGTTGTCCACACCTGTGCCGGGCACCGCGGCGCTGCGGCTGCGGATGGCCGGCATCTGCGGATCCGACCTACACATCTTTCGCGGCGAGCTGCCGCTGCCCTGCCCCTTCGCCATGGGCCACGAAATGGTCGGCGAGATCGCCGAACTCGGCGAGGGCCTGACCACCGACGCGACAGGTAAGCCGCTCGCCGTCGGCGATCGTGTGGTGGCGCCGTACTTTTGGTTCTGCGGCAGCTGTCACGCGTGCGCGCGCGGACGCTCGTATGCCTGCCAGAACCTGATGGCCGGCGAGTACCGCACCCATGAGCAGGTACCGCACTTCGTCGCCGCTTACGGCGAGTACTACTACACCAGCCGCCGGCAGCCGCTGTACAAGGTTCCCGCCGACCTGCCCGACGAGGCGGTAGCGCCGTTGAATTGCGCTCTGGCGCAGGTGCTTTTCGCGCTGCGCGAGGTTCGCCTCGGGGATACCGTCGTCATTCAGGGCGCCGGCGGGCTGGGCATCAACGCCGCGGCCGTCGCCCGGACGGCGGGCGCGGCGTCGGTCATCGTCATCGATAAGATCGCCGAACGGCTCGACGTCGCCGCCGACTTCGGCGCCACCGTGTGCATCGACGCCAGCGCACTCTCGGCGGCCGAGGTCACCGAGCGGGTGCACAAACACACCGACGGCATCGGGGCGGACTGGGTGCTCGAGGTCGTCGGTGTGCCGGGCGTTATCCCGGAAGGAATCGGGTTCCTCAACAACGGCGGCACGCTGCTCGAGGTCGGCAACGTCGGAATGGGACGCACCTTCGAGCTCGACCCCAGCGCGTTGGTCTACGGCAACAAGTCCGTGCGCGGCGTGATGCTCTATGACCCCGTCACTCTGGCCACCGGGCTGTCGTTCCTGCAGCACACCAGTTTTCCGTTCGAGCGGCTGATGCCCGAGCCGTTTCATCTGGCCGACGTCAACGCGGCGTTCGCCTCGGCCGATGCCGGGCTGGTGCCCCGGGGGGCGTTGATCCCGTGACGGCGCAAGCTTCTCAGGTGACCGACACCCGCGAGCTCATCGTGGAGTCGGCGTTCGCGTGCTTCGGCAAGCAGGGATTGCAGAAGGCGACCATCGTCGACATCGCCAAGCACGCCGGCGTATCCCGCAGCACGATCTACGAATACTTCTCCGATAAGGCCTCGATCGTCGAGGCGTGCGCCGAGCACGCGTCGCAGCGGTTCTACCGCGAGATGACCAAGGCGATGGACCGCGGCGGCACGCTGGAGGACAAGCTGTGTTCGGCAGCGGTTTTCGTCACCCAGGCGCGGCGGGTCATCGCTTCGGAAAAGTACTTCGACGAGGACGCCATCAGCCTGTTGCTGACCAAGGACGCCGCGGTGCTGCTGCGCGAATGCGTCGAGTTCTTCGCCCCCTACCTGTCGGCCGCCCGGCTCACCGGCGAGGTGCGCAAGGACCTCGACATCGAGGCCGCCGGTGAATGGTTCGCGCGCATCCTGTTCTCGTTGTTCAGCACGCCGTCCTCGACGCTGGACATGGATGATCCCGACGTGGCGGCGGAATTCGTTCGCGCCCATGTGGTACGCGGGTTCGCCAGCGATCGCCCGCGCCGGCGTTGAGTGTGCGTCCACCGCCTCGGGTGTGAATCCAGGGTCTTGAGGGTGAATCCCTGGCGGTGATCATCGGCGTGTCGCCGCCCGGTGTGCACACCCAAAGCCAACGATTCACACGCGGTGGCCGCCGCACCTAGTGGCCGCGCCGCGCCAACGCTCGCAGCAAAAACGCCAAATTCGCGGGCCGCTCGGCCAGCCGGCGCATGAAGTAGCCGTACCACTGGGCGCCGAAGGGGACGTAGACCCGCAGCTGATGTCGGGCCGCAACCAGACGCCGTTGTTCGTCGTCGCGAATGCCATAGAGCATCTGATATTCGAATTCGGCACTGCTACGGGCTGTTTCACGCACGATGGCGGGTACCGCGCCGATGATCTGCGGGTCGTGTGTAGCCACCATCGGGTAGCCGACGCCGCCCATCAATACCGACAGGCACGCCAGATAGGAGTCGGTGACCTCGGCGGGTTTCCGGTAGGCCACCGCGGCGGGTTCGTCGTAGGCGCCCTTACACAGCCTGACCCGGGCGCCGGAGGCCGCGAATTGGCGGCAGTCGTCCAGGGTGCGCCGCAGGTACGCCTGCAAAACCACGCCCAGCCAGGGGAATTCGGCCCGCAGGTCGCGCACCACGGACAGCGTCGACTCGGTGGTGGTGTGGTTCTCGGCGTCCACCGTCACCCACACGCCGGCCCGCCGGGCGGCGTCGCAGATCGACCACGCGTTCTCCCGGGCGATCTTTTCGCCGTCGCGCTCGAGCGACTGCCCGAGCGCGGACAGCTTGACCGAGACTTCCAGCGGCCGCACCGCATTGCCGGCCGTGTCGAGCCCACCCAACCTGTCGATCAGATCCAGGTAGGTCCGCACGGCGGCATCGGCGCCGTCCGCGTCGGCGACGTCCTCACCCAGATAGTCGACGCTGACGAAGCGACCCGAACCGCGCAGCGCGGCAACGCTGTTCAGCGCGGAATCGATCGTCTCCCCGGGGACGAAGCGTCGCACCACGCGACGGGTGACCGGGAAGCGCTCGGCGGCGCGGCGCAACCCGTCGCGGCGGCCCACGGCCATGATCGTCGGGCGCAGCGTGGCGGCGAACAGCCCGGCCATCAGTCGGCGCCCATGTGCGGATACGTGTGGTCGGTCGCCGGGATGAACGTCTCCTTGATGGTGCGCGCCGAGGTCCAGCGCAACATGTTCAGCATCGATCCCGCCTTGTCGTTGGTGCCCGAACCGCGGGATCCCCCGAACGGTTGGCGCCCGACGACCGCGCCGGTCGGCTTATCGTTGACGTAGAAATTCCCGGCAGCGAACCGCAACCGGTGCTGGGCGGTCAGCACCGCCGCGCGGTCGTCGGCGATGACCGCGCCGGTCAGCGCGTACCGCGACCCGGTGTCGACGACGTCGAGGATCCGCTCGTAGTCGGCGTCGGGGTACACGTGCACCGACAGCAACGGGCCGAAGTACTCCGTCGCGAACGACTCGTCGGTCGGGTCGTCGGACAGCAGCACCGTGGGGCGCACGAAATAGCCCTCGCGGTCGTCGTATTCGCCGCCGACGGCGATGGTGACGTGCGGCGCGCCCTTGGCCCGCTCGATGGCGTCGACGTTCTTGATGAAGGCGCGCCGGTCGATCAGCGCTCCCCCGTAGTTGGTCAGGTCGGTGACGTCGCCGTAGCGCAGCGCGGCGGTCTTGCCCAGGAAGTCGTCACCCATGCGGCGCCACACCGACTGCGCGATGAAGGCCCGCGACGCCGCCGAGCATTTCTGACCCTGGTAGTCGAACGCGCCGCGAACCAACGCCGCGCACAACACATCCGGGCGCGCCGAGGCGTGGGCGACGACGAAGTCCTTGCCACCGGTCTCGCCGACCAGCCGCGGATAGCTCTGGTAGCGACCGATATTGGCGCCCACCCGCTGCCACAACTGCTGGAAGGTGGCCGTCGACCCGGTGAAATGGATGCCGGCCAGCCGCGGATCGGCCAGCGCCACATCGGAGACGGCCAACCCGTCGCCGGTCACCAGATTGATCACCCCGGGCGGTAACCCCGCCGCCTCGAGCAGTTGCATGGTGAGGTAGGCGGACAACGTCTGGGTGATCGAGGGCTTCCACACCACGGTGTTGCCCATCAGCGCCGGCGCGGTCGGCAAATTGCCCGCGATCGAGGTGAAGTTGAACGGCGTGATCGCATACACGAAGCCGTCCAGCGGGCGGTAATCGCTGCGATTCCACTCGCCCGGCCCGCTGATCGGCTGCTGGGCCAGGATCTGTTGGGCGAAAGCCACATTGAAGCGCCAGAAATCGATCTGCTCGCACGGCGAATCGATCTCGGCCTGATAGACCGACTTGGATTGGCCGAGCATCGTGGCGGCGGCGATCTTCTCCCGCCAGGGACCGGCCAGCAGGTCGGCGGCGCGCAGGAACACCGCCGCGCGCTCATCGAACGGCATTGCCGCCCAAGCGCTTTTCGCGGCCATCGCGGCCTCGATCGCCGCCGTCGCGTCGGCGTGCGCCGCGTTGGTCAGGGTGCCCAGCCGCGCGGCGTGCCGGTGCGGCTGAACCACATCGATGCGCTCACCGTCGCCCATCCGGTGGGCGGCGCCGATGACATGCGGCAGCTCGATCGGGTTGTCGGCCAGCAGCGCCAGTTCGGCGACAAGGCGGTCGCGTTCCGGGGAGTGCGGCGCATAGTCGTGGACCGGCTCGTTGGCCGGCATCGGGACCTGGGTTATCGCGTCCATGCTGCCAGAGTCCTCGCGCACACACCGCAAAGATTTAGCCGATCGGACAATACAGTGCGCTATTGATAGTACAATCGGACAACATGGCGGGTGTGGGTCTGGGACAGCTGCTCCTCGCGCTGGACGCGACCCTGGTGAGCCTGGTCGACGCGCCCCGGGGCCTGGACCTGCCGGTGGCATCGGCGGCGCTGATCGACAGCGACGACGTGCGGCTGGGCCTGGCGGCCGCGGCGGGTTCGGCCGACGTCTTCTTCCTGTTGGGTGTCGCCGACGACGAGGCGCTGCGCTGGATGGACAAGCAGGCGCGCGACCGCGTGCCGGCGGCCATCTTCGCCAAAGGACCGCCGGATGCGTTGGTGGCCAAGGCCGTTGCGGCCGGCTCTGCGGTGGTGGCGGTCGACCCGCGGGCCCGCTGGGAGCGGCTCTATCAGCTGGTCAACCATGTGCTCGAGCATCATGGGGACCACGCCGACGCCATGGACGACTCGGGCACCGATCTGTTCGGGTTGGCGCAGTCGCTCGCCGACCGCATCCACGGCATGGTGAGCATCGAAAACGCTCAGTCGCACGTCTTGGCGTATTCGGCGTCCAACGACGAGGCCGACGAGCTGCGCCGCCTGTCCATCCTGGGCAGGGCCGGTCCGCCCGAGCATCTCGAGTGGATCGGCCAATGGGGCATCTTCGATGCGTTGCGGTCCGGCGGTGAGGTGGTCCGCGTCGCCGAGCGGCCCGAGTTGGGGCTGCGTCCCCGGCTGGCCGTCGGGATCCACCAGCCCGCGCCCGATGCGCGGCGACCGCCGGTGTTCGCCGGAACCATCTGGGTGCAGCAGGGCTCGCAACCGCTGGCCGACGACGCCGAGGAGATGTTGCGCGGCGCCGCCGTGCTGGCCGCCCGCATCATGTCACGGCTGGCGGCCCGGCCCTCCACCCACGCGCGGCGGGTGCAGCAACTGCTTGGCCTGGCCGACGCGGAAACCCTTGGCCACGTTGACGTGGCCGCGATCGCCCGCGAACTGGGCCTCGCCGCCGACGGCGACGCGGCCCTGATCGGCTGGGACGCGGCGGACGGCTCGCCCCGTCAGGCGCGGATCGCCGACGTCATTGCGCTGAGCGCCAGCGCTTTTCGGCGCGACGCTCAGGTCGCCTCGAACGGCGCGCGCACATATGTGCTCCTGCCCCAGACGCAGAACCGCTCGGTCGCCTCGTGGGTCCGCGGCACCATCGCCGCCATGCGCACCGAACTCGGGGTGCAACTGCGGGCGGCCATCGCCGCACCGGTCGCCGGCCTTGGCGGGGTGGGCGCGGCCCGCATCGAGGTGGACCGCGTGCTGGACAGCGCTGAGCGGCATCCGATTTCGTTCGGTCAGGTGACGTCGCTGGCCGAGGCCCGCACCACCGTCTTGCTCGACGAGATCGTCACGCTGATCGGCGGCGACGAGCGCCTGATCGATCCGCGGATCGTGGCGTTGCGCGACGACGAGCCGGTGCTGGCCGAGACGTTGCGGACCTACCTGGACGCTTTCGGCGACATCGCCGCGGCCGCGCAGGCGTTGCGGGTGCATCCCAACACGGTTCGCTACCGGGTGCGCCGGATCGAAAAATCGTTGTCGACGTCGCTGGCCGATCCCGAGGTGCGGCTGCTGTTTTCGCTGGGGCTGCGCGTCCTGAACGCGCGTTGAGCGGTCATCGCCGGGGAGCTCTCGCGCGATTAGCTCGCTTTTGGACGACGCGGATGCAACAATGCCACCCGTAAGGTGATGACGATGTAGGAAGCCGGTGCGAATCCGGCGCGGTCCCGCCACTGTCATCGGGGAGCGACCCTCAACGGCCACGGCTGAGAAGTCGGAAGGCGAGGCGAGCAGCGATCCGAGAGCCAGGACACTTGCGTCATTGCGTCCTGCGACCCGGGGCGGTGCACCCCGAGAGAGCTGCCAATCTCCATGTCTGTTCCGGCATGGGTGGCCGTTGCTGCTGCCACCACTTCGACGCCTAGCCGCGCCCGTTCTGTTGCCCCGGGAGCCGAGCCCCCCTGCTCGATCCACTTCGTCGCCCCGCCAAGAGGTTTCGGCACGGCCGAGGGAGGCGGCCGATGACCGCCCCGATCTGGATGGCCTCCCCTCCCGAAGTGCAATCGGCGCTGCTGTGCAGCGGCCCGGGACCCGGCCCGTTGCTGGCCGCCGCGGCGGCCTGGACGTCGCTGAGCCAGGCATATGCGGAGTCGGTGGACGAGCTGGCCGCGGTGCTGGGCGCCGCGCAAGCCGGCAGCTGGGACGGCCCGAGCGCCGTGGCATACGTGACCGCGCACGCGCCGTATCTGGGGTGGTTGGTGCAGTCCAGCGCGGACAGTGCGGCCGTGGCCGCCCAACTCGACATTGCGGCCGCCGCCTACACCGCGGCGCTGGCAGCCATGCCGACGCCGCCCGAGTTGGCCGCCAACCACGCCACCCACGCGGTGTTGACGGCGACCAATTTCTTTGGCATCAATACCATCCCGATAGCGGTGAACGAATCCGACTACGCGCGGATGTGGGTCCAGGCCGCCACCGTGATGAGCACCTACCAGGCTGTTGCGATGGCCGCGGTGGCCGCCGCGCCGCAAGCCGAACCGGCACCACAGGTCATGCAGGCCACCGCGCTGGCGGCCACCGCGGAGCAGTCGTCGTATCCCCCGGACACGCAGAACCAGTGGCTGGACTGGTTGCAGCAGAGCGGGTTTGTCGACTTCTACAACACCTACATCCAGCCGTTGATCGACCAGCTGATGAACAACCCGTTCCTGCAGTCCCTGTTTTCCGGGTTCGACCCGTGGCTGCCGTCGCTCGGCAATCCGCTGAGCTTCCTGAACCCGTTCAACATCGCGTTCGCGCTCGGCTACCCGATGGATTTCGGTTCGTACTTCGGCTATCTGGCGCAGATGTTCAGCTTCGTCGCGGCCGACCTTGCGGCGGCGTTCGCCTCGGGTAACCCCGCCACGATCGCGTGGACCCTGCTGTTCACCACCATCGAGGTGATCGGCACGGTCATCACGGACACCATCGCGTTGATCAAGACGCTGCTCGAGCAGATGATCGTGCTGATCCCGCTCATCGTGCCGCTGCTGACCGTCGCGGTGGTTCCGGTGGTCGTCCCCACCTTGGTGGGGGGCTTGGCGGGCCTGACGGGTCTGGCCGGGCTGCACGCCATCCCGGTCGTGCCGCTCGTCCCGGCCCCGGCGCTCGTCCTGTGGCAGCGCCACCGCCTCTTCTCCGGCCGCGTCGGCCGCCGCCGCCCGGCGCGCCCGGGCGCTGGTGCTCGCGGCCCTGCGGGCGTCCGCGGTCAGGCCACCGACCAGGTAGCCGAGGCTTTGCATCGCCGCCACCGGCGGGCCCGCCGGTGTGGGCGGCAGCGCCGCGGGCGTGGCCGGCGCGGATGTGGTGGCCGGCGAGGAGGCCGGGGCGGGCGCGGGCGCTCGCCCCGCTGGCGCTGGCACCCCCCACGCGGCCCACC
>NZ_LZKV01000075.1:0-12893 GCF_001672995.1 Mycobacterium sp. 1482292.6
TTCCAGCGTCATCAGCTCGGGCAGCCAGCGTTCCTTCTGCGCCAGCGTCCCGCGGCTGGCGATGGTCGCGGCGCCCAAGCCCAGGCTCACCGACGCGGTGCTGAGCAACCCGATGCTGACCCGGGCGATCTCGGACACCAGCACCGCGATCATCGAACCCTGGGCGCCGCCGCCGAAACCGCTTGACCCGTCGGGCTTTTCGCCGGATTCCTCAGCGGCGGCGGTGCCGTTCAGCTCGGCCCGCTCGCGGTCCAGCATCTTCTTGACCGACTCGGCGGCCATGGCGTCGAGGCCGAACTGGCTGAACAGCTTGCGCGCGATCGGATACGGCGACATTTCGCCGGTTTCCAATTCGTCCAAATGCGGACGGATCTCTTTGTCGACGAACTGCCGAACGGCATCCCGGACCATCAGGTCCGTCTCGGACCGCTCGATCATGGCGCCCTTAACGCTCGGCGCGCTGGTAGGCGGTGACGACGGCCGCGCCACCCAGCCCGATGTTGTGTTGCAGGGCGGCACTGACGTTGTCGACCTGACGTTTGTCGGCGGTGCCGCGCAGCTGCCAGGTCAGTTCGGCGCACTGCGCCAGCCCGGTCGCGCCCAGCGGGTGCCCCTTGGAGATCAGGCCGCCCGACGGGTTGACCACCCAGCGCCCGCCGTAGGTGGTGTCGTTGTTGTCGATCAGCTTGGGCGCCTCACCGGGGCCGCACAGGCCCAGGGCCTCGTAGAGCAACAGCTCGTTGGCCGAGAAGCAGTCGTGCAGTTCGATCACCTGGAAGTCTTGCGGCCCCAGCCCGGACTGGTCGTAAACCTGTTGCGCGGCCTGGACGTTCATGTCAAAGCCGATGAGGTTTTTGGCGCTTCCGTCGAACGTCGACGCGAAGTCGGTGGTCATCGCCTGCCCGACGATCTCCACGGCCTGGGCGGCCAGCCCGTGGCTGTCGACGAAGCTCTCCGAGGCCAGGATGGCCGCTCCCGAACCGTCGGAGGTCGGCGAGCACTGCAGCTTGGTCAGCGGGTCGGAGATCATCCGCGCGGCCAGGATGTCGTCGAGCGTGTAGGACTCCTGGAACTGGGCGAACGGGTTGTTCACCGAGTGCTTGTGGTTCTTGTAGCCGATCTTGGCGAAATGCTCTGCGGTGCTGCCGTATTGCTTCATGTGCTCGCGGCCGGCGGCGCCGAACATCCAGGGGGCGACGGGCATCGCGAACTCGTCGATGTCGGCCATCGCCTTGACGTGCTTGGCCATCGGCGATTCGCGGTCCTGGGCGCCGCCGCCCAGCGAACCGGGCTGCATCTTCTCGAAACCGAGCGCGATCGCGCAGTCGACGATGCCGCCGCGGATGGCCTGCGCCGCCAGGAAAAGCGCCGTCGAGCCGGTGGAGCAGTTGTTGTTGACGTTGACGACCGGAATGCCGGTCATGCCCAGCTCGTAGAGCGCCCGCTGACCCGACGTCGAATCGCCGGCGACGTAGCCGACGTAGCCTTGCTGGACCTCGCGGTAGTCGATGCCGGCGTCGGCCAGCGCGTTGGTCCCCGATTCCCGAGCCATGTCCGGGTAATCCCAGCCCTCCCGGCGACCCGGCTTCTCGAACTTCGTCATGCCGACGCCGATGACGTAGACCTTGTTGGACATCCTTGTCCCCTTCCGAACCGTGGTCGGTCTTGGCACTCAGTGTGCAACGTAGCCCAACCAACCGTTCGGCCGGGGCGGCCAAAGCATTGCAGCGGTTACAGCGTCGCCGGGCGGATCACCACCACCGACTTGGTGCGCGACCCCTCGTCGCGCAGCAGCGCCATCACGCGGCCGTCGGGGCCACACGCCGCGTAGACGCCGTCGATCCCGGCCGGCGCCAGCGCCCGGCCGTTGGCGGTCGCCTCGGCCTGCTCGGCGGACAGGTCGCGGCGCGGGAAGATCAGCAGGCAGGCCTCGTCCAGGCCGTAGCTGAGCCGGGGCCGCTCCGCCAGCTCGTCGAGCGGGTACGCCTGATCGAGCCCGAAGCGCCCGACGCGGGTGCGCCGCAATGCCGTCAGGTGCCCACCCACCCCGAGAGCCGCGCCGAGGTCACGGGCCAGGGCGCGGATGTAGGTTCCCGACGAACAGTCGACCTCGACGTCGAGGTCCACACAGTCCCCGGCGCCGACCCGGATGTCGCGCACCTCGAACCGGTCGATGCGCACCGGCCGGGCCGCGAGCTCGACGGCCTGGCCCTCGCGGGCAAGCCGGTAGGCGCGCTTGCCGTCCACCTTGATCGCGCTGACCGTCGACGGCACCTGTTGGATGTCGCCGCGCAGGCCACCGACCGCCGATTCGATCGCCGCGCCGGTGAGGTGCCGCGCCGCGACGCTGCGCACCAGCTCGCCCTCGGCGTCGTCGGTGGACGTGCTCTGGCCCAGGCGGATGGTGGCGGTGTAGGACTTGGCGGTGGCCGTCAGCAGGCCGAGGATCTTGGTGGCGCGTTCGATCCCGATCACCAGCACGCCGGTGGCCATCGGGTCCAGCGTCCCGGCATGCCCCACCCTGCGGGTGGCAAAGATCCGGCGGCAGCGCCCAACCACGTCATGACTGGTCATCCCGGCCGGCTTGTCGACGACGACTATTCCTGGCCCGCTGGGGCTTTCGGTCATAGCACGATCGCGGTGAGCACCAGCCCGCGCTCGACCGACCAGCGGCCGCGCAGCTCGGTCAGCGGCGGACCGGACACCGCTTCCGGGTCGATCAGGATCCGCGACACGAACCCGCCCGTCGTCGCGCCGGGGCCATCGGCCTCGAACGCGATGTGGGCGTCCTCGAAGCCCAGCCACCGTTTGGTCAGCGGAAACCACGCCTTGTACGTTGCCTCCTTGGCGCAGAACAAGATTCGATCCCAATGCAGGTCACCCGACAGGTTCGCCGTGATCTCGGTGCGTTCGGCCGGCAGGCTGATCGCGGTCAGCACTCCGTCGGGCAACACGTCGTGCGGTTCGGCGTCGATGCCCACCGAGCGGACCGCGTCGGTGCGGCCCACCACGGCACCCCGGTAACCCGTGCAGTGGGTCAGGCTGCCCACCACGCCGTCGGGCCAGCAGGGTTCTCCCTTCTCCCCCTTGAGGATCGGGACCGGCGGCAGGCCCAGCTCGCCCAGCGCGATGCGGGCGCAGTTGCGGACGGTGACGAACTCGTTGCGCCGCTTGGCCACCGACCTGGCGACCAGCGGCTCCTCCTCGGGCAGCGGCGTGAGATCGGGCGGGTCGGAGTATGCCTCCGCGTAGGCCAGGCCGTCCACGGCCGGGAGCACCGAGGACACCAGCATGTCCCCCGTCATCGTGATTGCCGCTGCCGCAACCGTTCCCGGAACTGTGCGGCCTGCTGCCGCATCTCGGGAGTGATCTGGAAGTGGCCGCCGAAGTCGTTGAGGTCGCCCGGCGCGTACTGGGGATCGGGCAGCACCTGGCGCAGCCAGCTGGGCGGCTTGCGGCGGCGCCACTCCCGCGGATAGCCCACCGAGACTTCCTCGAAGCGCACGTCGTCATACCAGGTGGTCCGGGGGATGTGCAGGTGACCGTAGACCGAACACACGGCGTTGTATCGGGTGTGCCAGTCGGCGGTCTTGGTGGTCCCGCACCACAGCGAGAACTCGGGGTAGAACAAGGCGTCGCAGGGGTCGCGGACCAACGGAAAGTGGTTCACCAGAACGGTCGGCGTCATCCAGTCCAACTCTTCGAGACGGGCGCGGGTGATCTCCAGGCGCTCGCGGCACCACGCCTCACGGGTGGGGTAGGGCTCCGAGGAGAGCAGGAATTCGTCGGTGGCGACCACGTTGCGCTCGCGGGCGATGGTCAGGCCTTCGGCTTTGCTCGTGGCTCCCTCGGGCAAGAAGCTGTAGTCATAGAGCAGGAACATCGGCACGATCGTGGCCGGGCCCCCGCGCTCGGCCCACACCGGGAAGGGATGCTCGGGCGTGACGATGCCCATCTCGTCGCACATGTTGACCAGGTACTCGTAGCGCGCCTTGCCGAAGATCTGCACGGGATCGCGGGTGGTGGTCCACAGCTCGTGATTACCCGGCACCCAAATCACCTTGGCGAAGCGCCGTCGCAGCAGGTCAAGGGCCCAGCGGATCTCGTCGGTGCGTTCGGCGACATCGCCGGCGACGATCAGCCAGTCGTCCGGCGACGACGGATGCAGCGATTCGGTGACCGGCTTGTTACCCAGGTGACCGGTGTGCAGGTCGGACACCGCCCACAGTGTCGGTTGCCCACCGTTGGTCGATTCCCGCCCAGATGTATGCCCAGCCACGAATAACCACCCTAACGACTTGACCCAAGCACGCCCCTTTCGCGGGCGCCCTTTCGGCCACCAGCGGGTGAGTTAGAACAAGTTCAGGTTTGCCTGTGACGTCGCGCGCGGTACTTGTACACTCCCCCGGAAAGGTCCGCTGCGGCGTCAGGGGGGTGTCGTGTTCGCCAATGTTCGTCTGATGGGGGCGCTGGGTGCGCTGCTCACAGCGGCCATCGGTGGCACCGTGGGCCTGTTGACCGCCCCGCAGGACCTTTCCAGGCCGGGTGGCGGCGACCGGTCCGTCGAGCTGCGGTCGACCGCCCAGCCGATGGAAACCACAATGAAAAGCCCGATCGTGGCGACCACCGATCCGCGCCCGTTCGACGCCTGCGAGGACATCCCGTTCGACGTCATCCAGCGCCTCGGCTTGGGCTTCACACCGCCCGAACACGAGGACGGGCTGCGCTGTCACTTCGACGCCGGCAACTATCAGGTGGCCGTCGAGCCGATCATCTGGCGCACCTATGAGGCCTCGCTGCCCGCCGATGCCGTCGAGACGACGATCGCGGGCCACCGGGCCGCGCAGTACTGGGTGCTCAAGCCGACCTACCACAACAGCTACTGGTTCTACTCCTGCATGGTCGCGTTCAAGACCAGCTACGGCGTGCTGCAGCAGGCGCTGTACTACTCGACCGTCTACTCCAACCCCGAGGTCGACTGCATGCAGACCAACGTGCAGCGCGCCAACGACCTCGCGCCGTATTACAAGTTCTGATTTGCGCCGCGTCGCGTCGCGGCCGGCTGACCGGGTCCTAATGTGAGGACCGTGAGTACGACGTTGATCCGGCCCGCACAGCCGGCGCTGCACACCCTGCGACACCTGGGCGGCACGGCCGCCGCCCGGCTGCTCGGCCTGCCGCCGGAGACCACCGACTACACCGTGCAGCGCGTCCGCGTGCCGATGCGCGACGGGGTGCAGCTGGTGGCCGACCACTATGCGCCGGCGACCGCGTCACCCGCGGGCACCCTGCTGGTCCGCGGCCCGTACGGGCGCGGGTTCCCGTTCACGCTGATATTCGGCGCGCTGTACGCGGCGCGCGGCTACCACGTCGTGTTGCAAAGCGTGCGCGGGACGTTCGGCTCGGGCGGGGTCTTCGAGCCGATGGCACACGAGGCCGCCGACGGTGCCGACACCGTCTCCTGGCTGCGTGAGCAGCCTTGGTTCACCGGCCGCTTCGCCTCCATCGGAATGTCGTATCTGGGCTTCACCCAGTGGGCCCTGCTGCAGGATCCCCCGCCGGAACTGGCCACCGCCGTCATCATGGTCGGTCCGCACGACTTCAACGAATCAACCTGGGGCACCGGCACATTCGCGATCAACGACTTTTTGGGCTGGAGCGACATGGTGGCGCACCAGGAGGACCCCGTCCGGGTGCGCGCCGCCCTGCGCCAGCTGCAGACCCGCCGCCGGGTGGCCCAGGCCGCGGCCGCGGTGCCGCTGGGCGACGCCGCGCGGCAGGTGCTCGGCACCGGCGCACCCTGGTTCGAATCCTGGGTCGAACACAGCGAACCGGATGACCCGTTCTGGGATGCCTTGCGCTGCACCGAGGCGCTGGACCGGGTGCAGGTGCCGCTGCTGTTGGTGGGCGGCTGGCAGGACATCTTCATCAGGCAGACGCTGCAGCAGTACGCGCATCTGCGCCGGCGCGGTGTCGACGTCGCGCTCACCGTCGGGCCCTGGACCCACACCCAGTTGCTCACCACCGGGTTCCCCACCTGCGCCCGGGAGGCACTGGATTGGCTGGACACGCACCTGGGCGGTGCGGCCACGTCGCACCGGCCCAGCCGGGTGCGCGTCTACGTCACCGGCGGGGGCGGTGGCTGGCGCAGCCTGCCCGACTGGCCACCCGCCACCACCGAACGCCCGCTGTACCTGCGGCCCGGTGGCTACCTGGGCGAGACCGCGCCAAGCCTGAAGGGGTTGGCGCCGGCCACATTTCGCTACGACCCGGCCAATCCGACACCGACCACCGGCGGCCCGCAGCTGTCCGGCAACGGCGGATACCGCGACGACAGCCGGTTGGCATCGCGCGACGACGTGCTGGCCTTTACCAGCGCGACGCTCACCGAGGACGTGTATGTCTACGGCTGCCCGGTCATCGAGCTCGCCCATGGCGCGGACAGCCCGCACGCCGACCTGTTCGTGCGGGTGAGCGAGGTCGACGCCAAGGGACGGTCGCGCAACGTCAGCGAGGCGTACCGCCGGCTGCGTCCCGCGGCAAAACCCAAGTCGGAGAAAATAGTTCGCCTCGACCTCGACGGCATGGCGCACCGCTTCCGGGCCGGCTCACGCATCCGCGTGCTGATCGCCGGGAGCTGGTCGCCGCGCTACGCGCACAACCTCGGCTCCGGCGAGCCGGTGTTGACCGGCCGGCAGCCCACGCCGGTCACCCACACCGTGCGCTACGGACGCTCCCGGCTGCTGTTGCCGGTCGGCCCGGCCGAGTTGTCAGCCAACGGCGTCGCGGACCCGGGCGGCGACCGCGGCTAGCGCCGCTTCGTCATGAACGGGGCCGCGCCCCGGCGGGGCCGGCACCGGCAGCTCCACCCAGCTTTTGCAGCCGCCGTACTCCGCGGTCCGCTCCAGGCGCACCGGCTCGGCCAGCGGGAGTACCGACACGACCAGCACCGCGAGTTTGTGCTTAGGACGAAAGTCCAGGCGGTCGGCGCGCACCGACTCGGCAGTCCAGATGTGCAGGTCCTCGATGGCGGGCAGGGCGTCCGGGCGCTCGACGGGCACGGCCGCAACGACTTTCGCGGCGGCCCGGATCACCAGCTCGTCGTCGGTGCTGTCGGCGGCCGCGGGCGCCAGCAGGTCTTGATGCTCGGGGCGCACCCGCTCGGCGTGGCTGTGCGCGACCGTCGGGAACAGCAGGAACTCGCGGGCGGCCAGTTCGAACCGCTTCTCCCCGATGCCGCCCTTGCGCAGCAGCACCCGCTGGCGACCGTCCAGCAGCGCGTGCACCGCGGCGCTCCACTCCTTGAGCGCGGGAGTCGTTGTGGTGACGGTCATTTCGCGCCCGCCATCCGCGCCATCACCTCGGGGCGGCGCAAGGGCGGGACCGTCTTGGGCGGCTGGCGCCGCGGCGGCAGCTGCCCCAGCAACCGCGTCGTCGTCTCGGTGACTTCGGCGACCGCCGCCTCGAATGCGTCGACATTCGCGGCCGAGGGGTGGGTGATGCCGCTGACCTTGCGGACATACTGGCGGGCGGCCGCCGCGATTTCCTCGGCGGTGGCGGCGGGTTGCAGTCCGCGCAGTTCGGTGATGTTCCGGCACATCTTTCCCACGATAAGCGCTGCTCGGCGGCGCCGCTCCCCGACGAACCGGCGGGCGTTAAGGCGCGCATCGCCGGTGCGGGCCGACTGGCTACGGTGAAGTCATGACCGACGAGATCCTGCTGATCGACACCGACGAGCGAGTGCGCACCCTGACCCTCAACCGACCGCAGTCGCGCAACGCGCTGTCCTCGGCGTTGCGGGACCGCTTCTTCGGGGCGCTGGCCGACGCCGAAACCGACGACGCCGTCGACGTCGTCATCGTCACCGGCACCGACCCGGTGTTCTGCGCGGGGCTGGATCTCAAGGAGCTGGGCGGTTCCTCGGCGCTGCCGGACATCTCGCCGCGCTGGCCGGCGCTGACCAAGCCGGTGATCGGCGCGATCAACGGCGCCGCGGTGACCGGCGGCCTGGAGCTGGCGCTGTACTGCGACATCCTGATCGCCTCGGAGAACGCCCGGTTCGCCGACACGCACGCCCGGGTGGGGCTGCTGCCCACCTGGGGCCTGAGCGTGCGGTTGCCGCAGAAGGTGGGAATCGGGCTGGCCAGGCGGATGAGCATGACCGGGGACTATCTGTCCGCCGCCGACGCGCTGCGTGCCGGGCTGGTGACCGAGGTGGTGCCGCACGACCAGCTGTTGGGTGCCGCCCGGGCGGTGGCGGCGTCGATCGTCGGGAACAACCAGGACGCGGTGCGGGCGCTGCTGGCGTCGTATCACCGCATCGACGACGCGCAGACCAGCGCCGGGCTCTGGCAGGAGGCGACGGCCGCCCGGCAGTTCCGGACCAGCGGCGACGACATCGCCGCCAACCGGGAGGCCGTGCTGGCGCGCGGCCGCTCGCAGGTGCGCTGACGCCGCGATCTGGGCCGGTCCGTTCCCACCGGTCCCGCCCACGCCATACGATCAACTGATGTATCACGTCGTCGCTGTCACCGTGCGGGTGCTCGGTGGCCTGACGCTGGCGGCCGCGTCGGCGATCGCGGTGGCCGCGCCGCCCGCGGGCGCGCTGCCGCCGCCGGGATTCCCGAATCTCGACGCCTTCACCCCGGTGCCCGCCGACGGCTACATCGGCGCCGGCGCGCCGGGAAGCTCGCCGCGGGTCAGTTTCTCCGCCGGCTCCGCCCTGGTGTGTGACTTCTACGGCGGCCCGCCGCCCGTGCCGCAACCGTCGCAGGACATCAAGTGCAAGGGCGACATGTCGGGGCTGGACGACGTTCCCTTCCCCGGCGGCCGCCCGCGACCCGGCGACTGCGTCGTCGGTTCGGTGGACTTCAAGGGACCCGGCTACCAGTTGAGCCGCATGTCCTACGCCGGATGCGACGGCAACCCTGCCCCGCTACCGGCCGGCGGCAAATCGCTGGGGGCGGGCCAGAAGTTGACCTATCTCAACGTCACCTGCGCGGTGGGGGCCGACGACCTGGTCGCCTGCCTGGACACCACCAGCGGCGACCACGGATTCGTCGTGCAGCGCTCGGGAAGCTGGGCGTTCTAGTCCGGGCGAGTCCGGGTTAATCCAGGGCCGTGCGCAGCGACGCCACCGCGTCGTCGATCGAGCCGGTGGTCGAATAGCCGGCCGCCAGCCGGTGCCCACCGCCGCCGAAGCCGGACGCCACCGCCGCCAGGTCGACGGCGGACTTGGCCCGCATGGACACCGACCACTGCTGCGGCGCGATCTCCTTGAACACCGCGGCCACCTCGGCCTGCTGCGTGGTCCGCACGATGTCGACGATGCTTTCGACTTCCTCCGGGCGTGAGGTCACCCAATCCTGGTTGCCGACAACGGCATACACCAGGCCCCGGCCGCCCGCGGCGTCCGGCAGCAGTTGGGCCGAGGCCAGCACCCGCGACAGCAGCGGCAGCCATCCGAACGGATGGCTGTCCAACAGGGTTCGGCTGATCGCGGCGTTGTCCACGCCACCGTCGACCAGCCGGGCCGCCAGCCGCAGGGCGCGCGCACTGGCCCAGCGGAACGATCCGGTGTCGGTCGTCAGGCCGGCGTAGATGCAGTGCGCGACGTCGGAATCGATGGGCTTGTCCCACGCGTCGAGGATGTCGGCGATCATCATCGTGGTCGAATCGGCTTGGACGTCAACGAAATTGGCGGTACCGAACACATCGTTGGAAGCGTGATGGTCGATGACCAGCACCTCGTCGCCCTCGAGGGCCAAGTCGCTCAAGGCGCCCAGCCGCTTGACGCTCGGAACGTCAACGGTGACAACCAGATCGACGTCGCGGCGCATCGCATCGGGATCGACCAGCAGTCGGCAGCCGGGCAGCGACGCCAGCGACTCGGGCAGCCCGGCCGGCTCGGCGAAACTGACCTCGACCCGCTTGCCGCACTTGTCCAGCACCAGCCCCAGCGCCAGGCCGGCGCCGATGGTGTCGGCGTCGGGATGCACGTGTGCGATCACCGCGACGGTGTCGGCGTCCGACAGCAACTCGACCGCACCCGCGGCGTCGACGCGCACCCCCACCCGGGCGTCGCCCAGCTCAGTATTGGTGTTGGTCGTCGTCACCGATGCTCCCGTCGAGGCCGGGCTCCCCACCCGATCCGCTATCCCGGTATGGATCGGCCTCCCCAGCCGGCTTGGCGCCCGAACGAACCCGCGCCAGATCAGCGTCCGCGGCCCGGGCGCGCGCCAGCAATTCCTCCATCCGCGCCACGTTGTCCGACGTGGTGTCGCGGGTGAAGGTGAGGGTGGGCGTGAACCGCACGCCGGTGCCGGCCCCGACCTTGGTGCGCAGCGCACCCTTGGCACGTTCCAGGGCCGCCGCGGCGGCCGCGTAGTCCGGCTCGTCGTCCAGCGTGCGTCCCATCACCGTGTAGAAGACCGTCGCGTCGTGCAGGTCGGCGGTCACCTTCGCGTCGACGATGGTGACCCCCTCGAGCCCGGGATCCTTGATCTCGAACTCGATCGCCGAGGCGACGATGGTGTTGATTCGCTTGGCCAACCGGCGCGCCCTGGCTGGATCAGGCATTCGGGTTCACCACCTTCTCGTCGTCACTTCGTTCTGCATCGTCGTTCTGCGTCGTCGTTCTGCGTCGTCGTTGCGTCGTCGGCGGTGGGGTCAGGTGCGTTCCTTCTGGACCAACTCGTAGGACTCGATGATGTCGCCTTCTTTGAGGTCGTTGTACCCCAGCGTCATACCGCACTCGAAGCCCTCGCGGACCTCGGTGACGTCGTCCTTCTCCCGCCGCAGCGAGGTGATCGAAAGGTTGTCGGTGACCACGATGTTGTCCCGCAGCAACCGCGCCTTGGCGTTGCGGCGCACGATGCCGCTGCTGATCATGCAGCCGGCGATGATGCCGACCTTGGACGACCGGAAGATCGCCCGGATCTCGGCGCGGCCCAGCGTGTTCTCCTCGTAGATCGGCTTGAGCATGCCGCGCAGGGCCTTCTCGATCTCGTCGATCGCCTGGTAGATCACCGAGTAGTAGCGGATCTCCACACCCTCGCGGTTGGCCAGCTCGGTGGCCTTGCCCTCGGCGCGCACGTTGAAGCCGATGATCACCGCATCCGAGGCCGACGCCAGGTTGACGTTGGTTTCGGTGATGCCACCGACACCACGGTCGATGACGCGCAGCGCCACCTCGTCGTCGATCTCGATGCCCATCAGGGCCTCTTCCAGCGCCTCGACGGTACCGGCGTTGTCGCCCTTGAGGATCAGGTTCAGCTGGCTGGTTTCCTTCAGCGCCGAGTCCAGGTCCTCCAGGCTGATCCGCTTGCGGGAACGCGCCGCCAGCGCGTTGCGCTTGCGGGCGCTGCGCTTGTCGGCGATCTGGCGAGCGATGCGGTCCTCGTCGACGACCAGCAGGTTGTCCCCCGCGCCGGGCACCGAGGTGAACCCGATGACCTGCACCGGCCGCGACGGCAGCGCCTCTTCGACGTCGTCACCGTGCTCGTCGACCATGCGGCGGACGCGGCCGTAGGCGTCGCCGGCGACCACCGAGTCGCCGACCCGCAGCGTGCCGCGCTGCACCAGCACCGTGGCGACCGGCCCGCGACCGCGGTCCAGGTGCGCCTCGATCGCCACACCCTGGGCCTCCATGTCGGGGTTGGCCCGCAGGTCCAGGGCGGCGTCGGCGGTCAGCAGCACCGCCTCGAGCAGCGCCTCGATGTTGGTGCCCTGCTTGGCGGAGATGTCGACGAACATGGTGTCGCCACCGAAATCCTCTGCCACCAAACCATATTCGGTGAGCTGGCCGCGGATCTTGGCCGGGTCGGCGCCCTCGACGTCAATCTTGTTGACCGCCACCACGATCGGCACGTCGGCCGCCTGGGCGTGGTTGATGGCCTCCACCGTCTGCGGCATGACGCCGTCGTCGGCCGCCACCACCAGGATCGCGATGTCGGTGGCCTTGGCGCCGCGGGCACGCATGGCGGTGAACGCCTCGTGACCCGGGGTGTCGATGAAGGTGATCGGCCGCTCGACACCGTCGTGCTCCACGGTCACCTGGTAGGCACCGATGTGCTGGGTGATACCGCCGGCCTCGGCCTCGCGGACGCTGGCGTTGCGGATGGTGTCCAGCAGGCGGGTCTTACCGTGGTCGACGTGACCCATGACGGTCACCACCGGCGGCCGGGTCTGCAGGTCTTCCTCGCCGCCCTCGTCCTCGCCATAACTCAGGTCGAACGACTCCAGCAGTTCGCGGTCCTCGTCCTCGGGGCTGACGACCTGCACGACATAGTTCATCTCGCTGCCCAGCAGCTCGAGCGTCTCGTCGCCGACCGACTGGGTGGCCGTGACCATCTCGCCGAGGTTGAACAGCGCCTGCACCAGCGAGGCCGGGTTGGCGTTGATCTTGTCGGCGAAGTCGGAGAGCGACGCGCCGCGCGCCAGCCGGATCGTCTCGCCGTTGCCGTGCGGCAACCGCACGCCACCGACGACGGGCGCCTGCATGTTCTCGTATTCGGCGCGTTTCGCCCGCTTCGACTTGCGGCCGCGTCGCGGCGCACCGCCGGGGCGACCGAACGCACCCGCGGCACCGCCGCGCTGGCCCGGACGGCCACCGCCGCCACCGCCTCCGGGACAGCCCAAACCACCCGCGCCCGGGCAGGCCGCCGGCCAGGCGCCGCGCCCCGGCGCGACGCCGGGCCCGCGTCCGGGCCCGATGCCCAAGCCCCGCGCCCCGCGCGTCGGCAACAACCCCTTCTCGTCGGCGCAACCCGTCGACCGGCCCATCCCGCGCCCGCAGGCGCCGCGTCCCGGGGCGCCCCGCCCCGGCGCGCCCCGGCCCGGCGGCGCATCGCCGGGCAACATGCCGTCACGACCGCCGGGGCCACCGGGCGGGA
>NZ_LZKV01000076.1:0-12533 GCF_001672995.1 Mycobacterium sp. 1482292.6
CCGCCGACTCCTCACCGGAGATGTACAGGGCGCGGCGGCCCGCTTTCGCCCAGCGATGCGCGACCTCGAGCAGCAGCGTCGACTTGCCCACGCCGGGATCGCCGGCCAGCAGCGTGACCGAGCCGGGCACCACGCCGCCGCCGAGCACGCGGTCGAGTTCGTCTACCCCCGTCGTGCGGTGCTGGCTGGCGTTGGGCTCGATGGATGTGATGGGCACGGCCGGCGCCGCCGTGGCCAGGGCGCCGCGACGGCCGGCGACTGCGCTGAGCACCGGGACCTCGTCAACGGTGCCCCAGGTGCCGCACTCCATGCAGCGGCCGACCCACTTCGCGGTGACATGCCGACATTCCGAACAGCGGTATTGCGAGCGCGCGGTTGCCACGCCATGACGGTATCGAGCCGCTACGACAAGCCCGTGTCACGACAGGCGGTTAGCCCGCCTGGTTTTGCTGCGGCGGCGTCAGCCCGGCCGAAATCGGCACCGCGACGGTGGCCTGGCCGGCCTTCTCGAAATTGAAGGTGAAGTTGTAGGTCAGCCCGTTGGAGATGGGCTTGGCCAAATTGATGGTCGCCTTGGCCGCGGCGGTGTTCGAACCGACCGGACCCGGCGCTACCTTCTCGCCGTCGGGCGTGCCGATGAACAGCGATCCACCGGCGGGCAGGCGGGCGTCGCCGCTGACCGTCACCGTGCCGATGTCGCTGGTGATGCCGACGAGCCGGTCGGGCGTGTTCGGCGACAGGTTGACGGCCACCAGCACCAGGTCCACGGTGCGGCCCGGCTGCAGGTAATCACCGCTTTGGTAGGCCTGGATCCGGATGTTGCGCAGCGCCACGTTGTTGAACGTGACCTTGTTGCCGTTGATGGCGGGCTCCTGGACCGCCATCTGCGAGACCTGTCCGGCTCCGCAGCCGCTGAGCAGAGCGACCAGGACGGCCATCACGCCGGCGACGGCGAGCGCGGGAAGGCCGAGGCGGATCTTGAAGCGGTTCACTCTCTCGAGCCTCCTGCTGAGCCGGTTCGACTGATGCAACTATGCACAGTAGTAGGAACGTCTTGCGCGCGATAGCGCGGGGCGCCAGACCAGCGCCGGAGCGCCGTAACAGCCGTCCTCGAGGCCGCCGCCGGGCCGCGTCGGGGGCGTTGGTAATGTGCTGCACTGCACGACTTGGTCCGCATGTCAACCCCTAATCTGCGCGTGTTGTGCCCCTGACCTGCATCGTTGCTTCGCGCGTAGTTAGGCGGCCGTGTTAGGATGAAGTAACGAAAGGGGCTCGAATCAGATGATCTTCAAGGTCGGCGACACCGTTGTTTACCCGCATCACGGTGCTGCGTTAGTCGAGGCGATCGAAACCCGGACGATCAAAGGGGAACAAAAAGAATATCTCGTCCTGAAGGTGGCGCAGGGCGACCTGACCGTTCGAGTTCCCGCCGAGAACGCTGAGTATGTGGGTGTCCGCGACGTCGTCGGACAAGAGGGTTTGGACAAGGTTTTTCAGGTGCTGCGGGCCCCGCACACCGAGGAGCCGACCAACTGGTCGCGCCGCTACAAGGCCAACCTCGAAAAGCTTGCTTCCGGCGATGTCAACAAGGTCGCCGAGGTAGTTCGCGACCTGTGGCGTCGCGATCAGGAGCGTGGCCTGTCGGCCGGCGAGAAGCGCATGCTGGCCAAGGCCCGCCAGATTCTGGTCGGCGAGTTGGCGCTGGCCGAGAGCACCGACGACGCCAAGGCGGAGACCATCCTCGACGAGGTTCTGGCCGCCGCTTCCTGAAGGTCCTGACACTCCGTTGGTCCCGCAGCCGGGGTTGGTCCCGCAGCCGGGGTTGGCCCCGGAGACCGGCACGTCAGGCAACGTAGTCGCAGTCGTCCCCGCCGCAGGGTCGGGCGAACGACTGGCCGCAGGTATCCCCAAGGCATTCTGTTTGGTCGACGGCCGCACGCTGCTGCAGCGCGCCGTCGCCGGTTTGTTGGCAGCCGGGGTGGTCGATCGCGTGGTGGCGGCCGTTCCCGCCGACCGGATCGACGAGGCCGGCCGGGTGCTGGCTGATGACGTCGAGGCCGGGCGAGCCACCGTCGTCGCCGGCGGGACCGACCGCACCGAATCTGTGCGCCTGGCCCTGGCCGCCGTCACAGCCGCCCCCGAGTACGTCCTCGTGCACGACGCCGCGCGTGCACTGACGCCCCCGTCGCTGGTGATCCGCGTGGTGGAGGCGCTGCGGGCCGGCCACGACGCCGTGGTGCCGGCCCTGCCCCTGCATGACACCATCAAGGCCGTGGACGCCAACGGGGTGGTGCTCGGGACACCGGAACGCGCCGGGCTGCGTGCCGTGCAGACCCCGCAGGGCTTCGCGACCGGTCTGCTGTTGCGTGCCTACCGGGCCTGCCGGGCCGGTGGCGGCGTGGGTTTCACCGACGACGCGTCGCTGGTCGAGCATGTCGGTGGCCAGGTCCAGGTGGTCGACGGCGACCCGCTGGCATTCAAGATCACCACCCAGCTCGATTTGCTGCTGGCCGAGACCGTCGTGCGCCGGTGAACGCCGTGCCGCCGCTTCCCCGGGTGGGCCTGGGCGTCGATGTGCACCCGATCGAACCGGGACGGCCGTGCTGGCTGCTGGGTCTGCAATTCGGCGACGCCGACGGCTGCGCGGGGCATTCCGACGGCGACGTGGGGGCGCACGCCCTGTGTGACGCGGTGTTGTCGGCGGCCGGGCTCGGCGACCTCGGGACGGTGTTCGGGGTCGACGATCCGCGCTGGAAAGGCGTCAGCGGCGCCGACATGCTGCGCCATGTCGCGGATCTGGCGTCGCACCACGGTTTCCGGGTCGGTAACGCCGCCGTACAGGTCATCGGCAACCGGCCGAAGGTCGGTCCGCGCCGCGCCGAGGCGCAGCGGGTGCTGTCGGAATTGCTGGGCGCGCCGGTGTCGGTGTCGGCGACGACGACCGACGGGTTGGGGCTGACCGGACGCGGTGAGGGCCTCGCCGCGATCGCCACCGCGCTGGTCGTCTCCACCGGGTAAGCCCGCGCAGCGCCGGGCGCCGGGGAACTACCCGGTAAGCTGGCACGTCGTGACCGATCAGGCCCGCTTGCGGCTACACGACACGGCAACCGGCGCCGTGCGTGATTTCGTTCCGCTGCGCGAGGGTCACGTCTCCATCTACCTGTGTGGTGCGACGGTCCAGGGCCTGCCGCACATCGGCCACGTCCGCAGCGGGGTGGCCTTCGACATCCTGCGCCGATGGCTGATCGCGCGCGGCTGCGACGTCGCGTTCATCCGCAACGTCACCGACATCGACGACAAGATCCTCAACAAGGCCGCCGCGGCGGGCCGGCCGTGGTGGGAATGGGCGGCCACCTACGAGCGGGCCTTCAGCGCCGCCTACGACGCCCTGGACGTGTTGCCGCCGTCGGCCGAGCCGCGGGCCACCGGGCACATCACCCAGATGGTCGAATTAATGGGACGGCTGATCGAAACCGGTCACGCCTACGCCGCCGGCGGCGACGTGTACTTCAACGTGCTCAGCTATCCCGAATACGGGCAGCTGTCCGGGCACAAGATCGACGACGTCCATCAGGGCGAGGGCGTGGCCACCTGCAAACGCGATCAGCGTGATTTCACGCTGTGGAAGGCCGCCAAGCCCGGCGAGCCGTCCTGGCCGACCCCGTGGGGCCGCGGCCGCCCCGGGTGGCACCTGGAATGTTCCGCGATGGCCCGCACCTATCTGGGGCCGGAGTTCGACATCCATTGCGGCGGAATGGATTTGGTCTTCCCGCACCACGAGAACGAGATCGCCCAGAGCCGTGCCGCCGGCGACGGGTTCGCCCGCTACTGGCTGCACAACGGCTGGGTGACGATGGGCGGCGAGAAGATGAGCAAGTCGCTGGGCAACGTGCTGGCCATACCGGCGCTGCTGCAGCGGGTGCGCGCGGCCGAGCTGCGCTACTACCTGGGCAGCGCCCACTACCGGTCGATGCTGGAGTTCTCCGAGACCGCGCTGCAGGACGCGGTGAAAGCCTATGTCGGCGTTGAAGAATTCCTGCACCGGGTGCGGGTGCGGGTCGGCGGCGTCGAACCCGGGCAATGGACCGCACGCTTCGCCGAGGCCCTCAACGACGACCTGGCCGTGCCGGCCGCGCTGGCCGAGGTGCACCAGGCGCGCGCGGAGGGCAACCGGGCGCTCGACTCCGGCGACCACGACGGCGCACTGCGGCACGCCGGCGCGATCCGCGCGATGATGGGCATCCTGGGCTGCGACCCACTCGACGAGCGCTGGGAGACCCGCGACGAGACGTCGGCGGCGCTCGCGGCCGTCGACGTGCTGGTGCAGGCGGAGCTGGAGAATCGGCAGAAGGCGCGCGCGGAACGCAACTGGGCGCTGGCCGACGAGATCCGCGACCGACTCAAGGAGGCCGGCATCGAGGTCACCGACACCGCCGACGGGCCGCAGTGGTCGCTGCAGGCCAGTCCAGAACAGTAGGGGCCGAGTAAATGGCCGGCAACTCGCGCCGCCGCGGGGCGATACGCAAAGAGGGCACCAAGAAGGGCCCGACCGTGGGTTCGGGCGGCCAGCGCCGCCGCGGCCTGGAAGGTCGTGGCCCCACCCCACCCGCGCACCTGCGCCCCAACCATCCGGCCGCCAAGCGCGCCAAGGCCCAGAGCCGTCGGCCCGCGCGGGGCAAGACCGACGAATCCGAGACGGTGCTGGGCCGCAACCCGGTGCTGGAGTGCCTGCGGGCCGGGGTGCCGGCCACAGCGCTCTACGTGGCGCTGGGCACCGAGGCCGACGAACGGCTCACCGAATCAGTCACTCGCGCAGCCGATTTGGGCATCTCGATCCTGGAGGTGCCGCGCACCGATCTGGACCGGATGACCGCCAACCATCTGCATCAGGGCATCGCCTTGCAGGTGCCGCCGTACAACTACGCCCACCCCGACGATCTGGTCGCCGCCGCGCTCGCCTCGCCGCCGGCGTTGCTGGTCGCGCTGGACAACATCTCCGACCCCCGCAACCTGGGCGCCATCGTCCGCTCGGTCGCCGCGTTCGGCGGCCACGGGGTGCTGATCCCGCAGCGGCGATCGGCCTCGGTGACCGCGGTGGCCTGGCGCACCAGCGCCGGGGCCGCGGCGCGCATCCCGGTGGCGCGGGCCACCAATCTGACCCGGACACTGACGGATTGGGCCGGTCGTGGGCTGCGGGTGATCGGTCTCGACGCCGGTGGTGACACCACGCTCGACGACATCGACGGCACCGATCCGCTGGTGGTGGTCGTGGGATCGGAAGGCAAGGGGCTGTCGCGGTTGGTGCGGCAGAACTGCGACGAAGTCGTGTCCATCCCGATGGCCGGGGACACCGAATCGCTGAACGCGTCGGTGGCCGCCGGGGTGGTACTCGCCGAAATCACGCGCCAGCGCAGGGGATGAGTGATCGCGCGCCTGGCCGCCGCGCTGCTGACGCTGGCGGTGCTGCTCGCCGGGCCGGCCACCGCGCGACCGTCGGAATTCGACCTGCAGGCCCATCGCGGCGGGCGAGGCGAGACCACCGAGGAATCGCTGCGCGCGTTCGCCAAGGCGATCGAATTGGGCGTCAGCACATTGGAATTGGACATCGTCATCACCAAGGACGGGCAACCGCTGGTGTGGCACGACCCGACCATCGAGGCCGAAAAGTGTGCCGACACCGCGCCCGCGTTCGCCGGTGACCCGCAGTATCCATACGTGGGCAAGCTCGTGCACGAGCTCACCCTCGCCCAGGTCGACACCCTGGACTGCGGGCGCCCGCTCGCCGACTACCCCCAAGCCGAAGTGGTGTGGGGCAACAAGATCGCGACGCTGCCGCAGGTTTTCGCGCTCGCCGACTCCTACCGCGCCGACGCCGTGCGCTACAACATCGAAACCAAGGTGGAGGCCGACCGGCCCGGCGCATCGGCCGAGCCGCAGGAGGCCGTCGACGTGATACTGGCCGCGGTCAGGTCGGCGGGCAAGGCCGACCGGGTGGAGATTCAGAGCTTCGACTGGCGCACCCTGCCGTTGGTGCGGCACGCCGAGCCGTCAATTCCGTTGGTGGCCTTGTACGACCAGCACACCTGGGCGCCGGACTCGCCCTGGCTGGGCGGAGTGAATCCCGCGTTCGTCGGCGATCCCCTGATCGGCGCGCGGACGGTGGGCGCGGACATCGTCTCACCCGACTACCGGCTGGTCACCGGCCAGCCGGTAGTCGACCGCGCGCATGCGTTGGGGCTCAAGGTGATTCCCTGGACCGTCGACGACGCCGCCGCCATGCGCCGGCAGATCGGTTACGGCGTCGACGGCATCATCACCGATTACCCGACGTTGTTGCGTACCGTGCTCGCCGAACTGTCGATGCCGTTGCCGCCGGCCTACCGGCGGGGCTAGCGGGGCACGCTGCCCGCCAGGTCACCGTTCGCGCGAGCCGGCTGGTTGTCGCCGCGCCGCGGCCGGCGAAGGTTGGCCAGCGCGGCGCGCCACATCATCGTGGGGTGCAGCAGCCGGTCGGCGGGGTCGATGAGCGCGGTGACCCTGACGAACCGATCGACCGCGATCGCGTCGTATTCGGCGGCGGTGAGGATGCGGTCGATGTAGCCGTTGAGCAACCGGGTGAGTAGCGGTGCGGTGCCCTCGATTTCGGGTAGGCACAGGTCGGGGTTGGCCGACAGCTCCCAGGCCTGGCGGATCGGCACGGCGGCGGCCCGAAAGAATCGCCGGGCCAAATCAGCTGTGCCGCAGGACAAGCAGTCGCGCAGCGCCAAGGCCTCCAGCGCGGCGACGGTCATGCCCTGGCCGTAGATCGGGTTGAAGCTGCAGATCGCGTCGCCGATGACCAGCAGGCCCTGCGGAAAGCGTCGCATCCGGTCGTAGCGGCGCCACTGGCTGGACGGTTGGACGTGCCGGGTGGGCTCCCCGAGGGGTTCGGCGGCCCGGACCGCGGCCAGCAGGCGGGCCGGTGCGCAGTCCTCGACGAACTCGCACATCGACGCCAGGTCGGTGAGCGGCGCGTGGCCCGCGATGCCGTAGACGGTGAACGTCCACGTGTCGTTCTCGCAGTTCAGCATGCCCACACCACGCGGCCGGCCGGGCACGGCTCCCACGATGAACCCGAATTCGTGCAGCACGTCCGGTGCCATGCGCAGGAATTGGCTCACGTAGGTCAGGCGCACCGGGACGTGCACCTCGGTCGGGCGTTCGTAGCCCAGGGCATGCAGCCATGCCGGGGTCCTCGCGCCGCGCCCGGTGGCGTCGACCACCAGATCCGCGCTCAGTGCGAGGTCTTCGCGGGTGCGGCGGTTGACCACGCGGGCGCCGGTGACGCGCCGGCGGTCCGGCGTCGTGGTCAGGTCGACGACGTCGTGGTCGTCGAGCAGCGTGATGTTGGGCATCCGGCGCAGGCGCGCGCGGACGTGCTCCTCGAGGAAGGGCCGGGTCGCCAGGTGCACGGCGAACGAGGGGGCGCTGCCCGAGCGCGCCATCAGGTGCCCGCCCAGGTCGTAGTGCACCCGGGACAGATCCTGGCCGTCGGTGTGGTGTGCGCCGTCGATGACCAGCTGATCGAGGATGCCGGGGAACAACTGCTCGAGCACCTGCCCGCCCCGGGGCAACAGCCCGTGCAGATGCCGGCCCTGCGGCACGCCCCGGCGCGCGGTCGCCGTTTCGGGCGCGATGTCGGGCAACGGATCGCGCTCCACCACCGTGACCGTGCCGAAGAACTCGCTGAGCGATCTCGCGGCCAGCAGACCGGCCATGCTCGCTCCCAATACCAGTGCGTGATTTCCGATCTTTGCCATAGCCCACCGCTCTTGTTGACCGCCCGTCTGACAAAACTCATGCTCACGGGCGCCGAGGCGGGCCGACAGCGTAGTCGACTACGCGATTGCTGCGGGTCGGGTGCACATCGGGCCACCCAAAGGCCGGCAAAGCCTCCCATCCGATGCGTGCGCGCCGTTATAGTCGCCGAGTGATCGGCGCCGAGCCGCTGACGGGGCGTGACAGCGAACTGGGAATCATTCGCCGCGCCCTGGGTGCGGGTGCCAAACACGCGGGCGTCGTGCTCGCCGGAGCCGCCGGCGTCGGCAAGACCTGGCTGGCCCACGAAGTGCTCAAGCGTGCCCAGGCGTCGGGGCAGCGGACGCAGTGGATCGTCGGCACCGACTCGGCGCAGGCGCTGCCCCTGGGGGCCTTCATCGGCGCGATGACCGAGGCTTTGAACGAGGCGCAGTCCGATCCGCTGACCGATGTGCGCCGCGTGATCAATTCGTTTGTCGCCCAACAGCGGCAGCGCCGGGTGCTGATCGGGGTCGATGACGCGCACCTGCTGGACGGGCTGTCCGCGCTCGTCGTCCACCAGCTCGCGCAGTGCGGCGGGGTGCGGCTGGTGGTCACCGTCCGGACCGGCAGCGACGAACCGGACGCGGTGACGGCATTGTGGAAAGACGGCCTGTTGGAACGGCTTGATCTCGAACCGCTTTCGGCGGCGGCGACCCGTGAGGTCATCGAGACCAAGCTGGACGGCCCGGTCGACGCGCGCAGCGCGGCGCGGTTCCAGAAGCTGACCGGCGGCAACGCCCTGTTTCTGCGGCAGCTCTTGGCCGACCAGGTCGCCGCGGGGCGGATGCGCAAGACCGCCGGGGTGTGGATGTGGGACGGCGACGTCGCGGTCTCGGCGAGCCTGTCCGACACGGTCGGCCGCCAGATGGGCCGGCTCGGCCCGCGGGTGGCGATGGTGATCGACACGCTCTCGCAATGCGAGCCGCTGGCCGTCGAGGTGCTGTGCGATGTGGTGCGGCGCCGCGACCTGGCCGAGGCCGAGCAACTGGGCCTGGTCAACATCGAACGCACCGGCGCCGGCTTGACGGCCCGGCTCGCCCACCCGCTGTTCGGTGAGTTGCGCCGCGCAAGCGCGGGCGAGCTGTATCTGTCGGAGATCCGGGGCAGGCTGGCCGCGCGACTGGCCGACGTGGGCGACGCAGACATGCAGGCCACGGTGCGCCGCGCGCTGCTGCGCCTCGAGTCGGACCTCGACCCCGACCCCGAGCTGTACCTGGAATCGGCACGGCACGCGATGACCCTGCTGGATCTGGAGCTGGCCGACCGGTTCGCCACCGCGGCCGCCCAAGCCGGTGCGCCGGGGGCCGCCGGGGTGCGGGCCATGAACCTCGCGCTGCTGGGGCGGGGCGAGGCGGCCGAGTCGGCGCTGCGCGCCTTGGCCGACAGCGACGTGCCCGACCGCCACCACTGGGCGACCGTGCGGGCGGCCAACCTGATCTGGCACCTTTACAACCCCAACGCCGCGGCGCAGATCCTCGACGATCTTGCCGCGGACCCTTCCGAGACGCCGGCCCAGCGAGCGCAGCGGCTGGCGATACAGGCGTGCCTGGATGCGGTGGCCGCGCGCTGCGAGTCCGCCACCGAAAACGCCCGGGCCGCATTGAGTTTCCCCGAACTACCCGGCTTCCACGCGATGATGGCGTCGCTGGGGCTGATCATGGCGATGGGCGCGCTGGGACAGGTCGGCGAGCTCGCCGGGGTGGCCGAGCATGCGCTGCGGCGCGCGACGACGTCCTTCCAGGCATCGCATATGCGGTTCTGGTTCGGCGCCGTCTACGGACGCGCCTGTCGGCTGACCGGTCGGATCGATGAATTCGTCAGCACCGCACGGCAACTCGCGGCCACATCGCGCGACATCCCGGGCCTGGCGTATGCGAACCTGGCCCTGCTGTCGGGCAACGCCGAGCTGGCTCGCGGTGCGGTCGCCGAGGCGGCCCGACTGGTGCACGAAGCGGTGGCCGGGGTGCAAACACACTACGTGACAACGGGTTTGCGACCCGCGAGCTATTTCGCGTTGGCCGAGGCGCACGCCAAGCTCGGCCAGGCCGACGAGGCGAACGACGCGGTCGCCGCGGCGCGGTCGTGCGTGCCGGCCGACTTCCGGTTCATGCACACCGGCCTGGCCCTGGCCGAGGGGTGGGCGATGGCGGCGAACGGCCGATTGGGCGAGGCCGTGGCGTCCGTCGCGCAGGCCGCCCGGCTGGCCCGCGACCGCGGTCAGCCGACCCACGAGCTGGCCTGCATCCAGGCGGCGGCCCAATGGGGCGATGCCTCCCAGGCGGCGCGGGCGCGGGAGCTGGCCGACGCGTTGTCGCTGCCGCTGGCCGACGCGGTCGCGTCGCATGCCGGCGCGCTGTCGGCCCGGGACGGCGAGGGCCTGCTGGCGGCCTCGGCGGCCTACCGGCGGATCGGCGATCGGGTGGCGGCCGCCGATGCGGCCGCGCAGGCCTCGGCGGTGTTCGACGAAGGCCAACATCACCGCCGCAGGCTGTACGCCGCGGCGTTGGCCAGGGAACTGGCCGACGAGTGCGGTGGCTTGCACACGCCGGCGCTGCACACCCCGACCGGTCTGAAGTTGTCGGGCCGCCAGCGCGACGTCGTCGAGCTCGTGGTGGCCGGGCTGTCCAACCGCGAGATCGCCGAGAAGCTGGTGATGTCGGTGCGCACCGTGGAGGGCCACGTGTACCGGGCCTGCCAGCGAGTGGGGGCGCAGTCGCGCGAGGAGCTGGCGTCGATCATCCGGTCGGGCCCCTGCGGCTCGCCCGCGCGCTAGAGACCGAGCAGCCGCGCCGAGGCCCACAGCGCGAGCACCGCCACCGCCAGCGACGCGGGCACCGTGCACACGCCGAGGCGGGTGTATTCGCCGACCCCGGCGTCCACGTCGTGCTGGCGTAACACTCGCCGCCACAACAGGTTCGACAACGATCCGACGTAGGTCAGGTTGGGGCCGATGTTGACCCCGATGAGCACCGCCAGCACGGCCACCGGCCCGCTGGGCGCGACCAGCGGCAGCAGCACCAGCGTGGCGGGCAGGTTGTTGACGACGTTGGCCAGCGCGGCGGCCAGCGCGGCGATGGCGAGCAGCGCGGGCAGGCTCGAACCCGACGGCAGCACCGCCGACATCGCCCGGTCCATCCCGTTGAGCATCACTGCCTGCACCACGACGCCCAGCGCCAGCACGAACACCAGGAACGAGATGTTGACCGAGCGCACGATGTCGGACACCGAGGTGTGCCGATGGCGCAGGCTGCGCACCGCCAGCACGGCGGCGCCGCACAGCGCCACCCAGGCCGGGGCGATGCCCACCGACTGGGCGACCGCGAACCCGGCCAGCGTCAGCGCCACGACCAGCAACACGAACACCGGCGGGCGCGGCGGTGCGCCCAGCTCTTCCGGGTCGGGCTGCACCCGCAAGTCCTTGGCGAAGAACCAGCGGAAAATCACGTAGAGGACGGCGATCGCGCCCAGCCACGGCGCCGCCATCGCGAGGGTGAACCTGGTGAACGAGATGTTGGCGGTGTGGAACGCCAGCAGGTTGGTCAGGTTCGACACCGGCAACAACAGCGATGCGCCGTTGGCCAGATGGGCGGTGGCGTAGGCGTAGGGCCGCACCCGGGTGCGCTGCCGGCGCACGGCCGCCAGCACCACGGGGGTCAGCAGGACCACGGCGGCGTCCAGGCTCAGCACCGCGGTGATCAGCGAGGCGATGACGAAGACCCGCCGCAGCAGGCCGCCCGACCCGACCTTGCCCCGGGTGATCGCCGCGCCCGCGGCCTCGAACAGGCCCTCGTCGTCGCAGAGCTTGGCCAGCACCAACACCGCACCCAGGAACGCGACCACCCCGGACAGATCGGCGATCTGTTTGACCGCCTGGTGCACCGAGATCGCGCCGACCGCGATCAGGATCAGGGCCGCCGGGACGGCGGCCAGCGCCTCGGGCCAGCCGCCCGGGCGCGCGACGGCGAACGCGAGGACCACGGCAAGCAGCAACAGCGCCAGCGTCAGGGCCAAGGTGCCAACCGCTCTACTTCCAGGGGTCTTCGCGCCGCCACACCGTGGGCAGGTGCACCGAGACACCGTCCTGCGCGGCGAGCTCGTCGAGGACGCGGACGGAGACGTCCAGGTCGTCGCCGGCATAGGGCAAGGCCCGCAACGGCTTTGTCAGCGGGCGGAAGAAGTCGTCCCAGTGAATGAGGATCACCCGGCGCGCGCCCACCGCGCGCACGGTCTCGGTCCAGTAGTCGACCAGGTACGACCGCGGCTGCAGCCCCAGCTGCCCGACGGACAGGTACGCCGCGTCGGCGCGCTGGCCGGCCAGGGCGCCCTCGACGAAGCCGGCACTGCCTTGGATCAGCAGGCGCCGGCCCGTCGGCCGGTGGTGCACCAGCGTCGACCAGGACTCGCCGCAGCGATACGCCGATGCCCGCACCGGCGGGGTCACCGGTTCGCCGATGACGCCGGGAAACCGGTCGGGCGGGCAGTCCGCGGCCAACGTCGGAAGGGGATACGGCCTGCCGCAGGACCGGATCGTCGTCGCGGCCGACGGCGAACCGATGCAGCTGGGCGCCTACGACGTCACCCTGATCGAATCGCACCACTGCCCGCCGACCAGCCGCGCGCCGGTGCGGTCGGCGACGAGTGCGGAGTCCAGCACGTGGTCGAAGTGGGTGTGCACCGGGATGACCGCCTCCAGC